>NZ_CP118957.1:367500-572500 GCF_029023825.1 Enterococcus saccharolyticus subsp. saccharolyticus
ACCATGAAGGATTAATTGCGGCAATTGAATCGGGCGATATTACTTATTTGACTAAATTTCCAGGTGTGGGTAAAAAGACAGCACAACAATTAATTCTGGATTTAAAAGGAAAATTAGGTGAACTTGCGGGTGAGTTGACTGGAGAAGTACCGATGGAATTATTTACAACTTCGGAAAATCCTGCATTAGAAGAAGCAATAGCTGCTTTACAAGCGCTGGGATATAGTGAAAGAGAAACGAAAAAAGTCCATAAGCAATTACTTCAAGAACCAATTAAATCAACGGATGAATATTTGCGAGCTGGTTTAAAATTAATGATGAAAAAATAAGGAGAGGCATATGACTGATCGAATGATTTCGCCCAATACGAATCAAGAAGAAGAATTTCTTGAAAAAACATTACGTCCGCAGTATTTTGCGCAATACATTGGACAAGATAAGGTAAAACAAGAGTTAGCCATTTACATCCAAGCAGCTAAGCATCGTGAAGAATCATTAGACCATGTATTGTTATATGGTCCTCCAGGTTTAGGAAAAACAACAATGGCGATGGTTATTGCGAATGAAATGGGTGTAAACATTCGTACGACGAGTGGTCCTACAATTGAAAAACCAGGAGATTTAGTAGCAACATTAAATGAGTTAGAACCAGGAGACGTCTTATTTGTTGATGAGATTCATCGGTTGCCACGAGTGGCAGAAGAAATGCTTTATTCAGCAATGGAAGATTTTTATGTTGATATTATGGTTGGTCAAGGTACGACAGCGCATCCGGTTCATTTCCCCTTACCACCATTTACTTTAATTGGAGCAACGACACGGGCAGGAATGTTATCTGCGCCTTTACGAGATCGTTTTGGCATTATCTCCCATATGCAGTATTACGAGGAAAAAGATTTAAAAGAAATCGTCCAACGTTCGGCTGAGATTTTTCAAACGGAAATTGTGGAAGAAGGTGCAATTGAAATTGCTCTTCGTTCACGTGGCACACCGCGGATTGCGAACCGATTATTAAAACGTGTCCGCGACTTTGCGCAAGTTCAAGCTAATGGAGTTATTGATCGTAAAATTGCGGACAAAGCGTTGTCTTTATTACAAGTGGATAGTGCTGGTTTGGATTTGATTGACCAAAAGCTCATTAAAACGATGATTGAACTATATAACGGGGGACCAGTTGGGTTAAGTACACTATCGGTGAATATTGGAGAAGAGCGTGAAACAGTAGAAGATATGTATGAACCGTATTTAATTCAAAAAGGCTTTTTAAAACGAACACCACGAGGAAGGGTAGCCACTGCTTTAGCATATGAACATTTTGGTTACTCTTATCAAGCATAAAGGCGAGGAAAACAATGGCAGAAGGGAAAAAAACCAAAGCTGCGATTGCTGCAGCGTATATTCAATTATGTGAAGAAAAAGAATGGGCAAAAATTAGCGTGCAAGATATTGCAGCAAGTACCGGTATTAATCGTCAAACTTTTTATTATCATTTTCCAGATAAAAAAGCCCTCTTACATTGGGTTTATTTGAATGATGCGTTACGCTATCTTTCTTCTGACGAGGTTTCATTTGATAATTGGGAAGAACAAGTATTAAAAATGTTGAAAACCATGCAAGAAAAAAGTGTATTTTATCGTAATACGTTAATGGGTGACCGCGATGTTTTGATGAATGCATTCTTTCATATTGTTCAAGGTATTTTTAGTCAATTGTTCTTACAAGTAGATGAAGAAAAAGTCTTATCAGAACAAGATATTCAATTTTATAGTCGCTTTTTTTCTTTTGGCTGTAGCGGTATTTTAGAAGCATGGATTCGTGGGGATTTTCAAGAAACACCTTTAGAAATTTCAATGCAACTTTTACGCTTAGCCCAAGATATAGAAGTCTATTCGTATCGTATTTACCAAAGAAAAGAGGAATAAGCAGATGACAAAAGTTTTATTTGTATGTTTAGGCAACATTTGTCGTTCACCAATGGCTGAAGGGCTCATGCGACAGTATAGTGAAGAACATCAATTGGGATTGATTGTTGATTCTGCGGCAACGAGCCGTTGGGAAGTTGGTAATCCAGTTTATCCTGGAACCAAGCAAATTTTACAAAGAGAAAATATTGATTCCTCCCACATGTTTTCCCGTCAAATTAAACCTGAAGATTTTGAAATGTTTGATTGGATTATTGGCATGGATCATGAAAATGTTGAGGATTTATTGGCGATGGCACCTAAACAAGCACGCCATAAAGTACATTTATATTTAGAGGGTGTTCCGGGAAAAGAAAACCAAAAAGTACCTGATCCGTGGTACACAGGCAATTTTGACCAGACGTATCATCTTTTACAAGCCGGATTACCTTTGTGGGCTGAAAAGTTTAAAATGGAAACAAAAACTGATTGAAAAAGTCAGTTTTTTGTTTTTTACCCAATAAAATCGTTATTTTACGAAAATGAAATAATTTTATCACACTTTTTTCATACTTACTGAGTATAGTATAAGCATACCAACAAACAACCCTAACAAAACACTTTTTCATTTTTACTCCTTACCTACCAGTTCCCCGCTGGTAGGTTATTTTTTTGTTTTTGAAGGTTTTTTAAAAGATACTTATTTCACAAATAAAAAAGATAGAATTTTTTTTATAGTGATAATTCCCTGTTATAGCATGTTTTCATCAGAAAACTGTCATTTTTTTCGCTTGTGCAAAAAAAAGTGATAGTTTCTTACTTCACAATCTAGCTATAATAAGCTTGTAAATTAAAAGGAGGAACTATCAATGACAAAAACAGTAATTATTGGATCGAATCACGCAGGTATTGCCGCTGGAAATGTTTTATTAGATAAATACGAAGACCAAGAAGTTGTAATGATTGAACGTAACAGCAACTTCAGTTACCTAAGCTGTGGAACAGCTCTTTGGGTAGGTCGTCAAATCGATGAAGATGAAGTACCAGGCTTATTCTATACAAACCGTGAAGATTTCGAAGCAAAAGGCGCGAAAGTTTATTTAGAAACAGCTGTTGACAACATTGACTTTGAGAAAAAAGAAGTACATTGTGTGAAATCAGATGGTTCTGAATTTGTTGAATCATATGATAAATTAATTATTGCAACTGGTTCTAAACCAATCTCTCCAAAAGTACCTGGACGTGAGTTGAAAAACATCACATTCATGAAAAAATATGCTGAAGGCGAATTTATCGATGGCATCTTGGATTCAGATGAAATCCAAAACGTTGCTGTCATCGGTGCAGGTTATATTGGTGTTGAAATGGCTGAAGCTGTGAAACGTCGTGGGAAAAACGTATTGTTATTTGATGCGATGGATCGTTCTTTACCAAGCTACTA
The DNA here is from genome assembly GCF_029023825.1 of Enterococcus saccharolyticus subsp. saccharolyticus. NCBI lineage: Bacteria > Bacillati > Bacillota > Bacilli > Lactobacillales > Enterococcaceae > Enterococcus > Enterococcus saccharolyticus. Next base: position 370,843 of record NZ_CP118957.1, read on the forward strand.
TGACCGTGAATTTACAGATGCGATGGATAAAAATCTAGCAGACAATGGCGTGGAATTACACTTAGGTGAATTAGTTCAAGAATACAAAGGAACTGATAAAGTTGAAGCAGTTGTTACAGCAAATGGTGAATATCCAGTTGATTTAGTTGTCAATGCTATTGGTTTCTTGCCAAATAGCGAATTAGGCAAAGATCATTTGCACCTATACAAAAATGGCGCTTACTTGGTTAACCGTCATCAAAGAACAAATGATCCAGACGTGTATGCAGTTGGTGACTGTGCAACAGTTTACTCAAACGCCCTACAAGATACAACGTATATTGCTTTAGCAACAAATGCTGTTCGTACAGGGATGGTTGCAGGTGAAAACATCGGTGGCGCTGCAATTTCATCACCAGGTGTGCAAGGTTCAAACGGAATCTCAATCTTTGGTTACAACATGGTTTCAACTGGTTACTCTGTTGAAGCAGCAGAACGTCATGGCTTAGTCGTGAAATATACTGACTTTGAAGATACACAAAAACCAGGCTTCATGAAGAAAAACGATAAAGTTAAAATCCGTATCGTATACGAAGCAAACACTCGTCGTATTGTTGGTGCACAAATTGCTTCAACAACTTCAGAAATTTCAATGGCCATCCACTTGTTCTCATTAGCTATTGAGCGTGGAGTGAAAATTGATGAACTAGCGTTACTAGACTTGTTCTTCTTACCACACTTCAATCAACCATATAACTACATTAACAAAGCAGCATTAGCAGCAGAATAATGAGTGAAACGGCAATCGATGAGGATTGCCGTTTTTTTGTTTTTCATCGGTGATTGAAAAAAAGTATCTATAAAAAGATTGACTTCTGAAAATTCTGACGATATGATGACTCCATCTAAATTGATCGTAATAAGAGAAAGGTGTGCGTAGCGATGACAAAATTATCTTTGGTTTTACTGCAATTAGATGTGGTCTTTGGTGATCCAAAAGCCAATCGCCAAAATGTGAGTGAATGGTTTGCAAAAGCCAATTTACAACCAAATGAATTCGTCTTATTACCAGAATTATGGGATACAGGCTATGATTTAACGCGTTTGCCAGAAATTGCTGACCGAGAAGGGAAAACGGCTCAAGCATTTCTGGCAGGATTAGCCAAACAGTATCAAGTATTTATTTCAGGAGGGTCAATTGCACGACAAGTTGCGGATAAGGTTTTTAACACGACATATGTAGTTGCTCCAACTGGAGAAATTTTAACCCGTTATGACAAGGTTCATTTGTTTCGTCTAATGGAAGAAGAAAAATTCTTGCATGCGGGAAATCAACTAGCACAAACTAACATTGCTGATTTTTCTGTCGCACCATTTATTTGTTACGATTTACGTTTTCCAGAATGGTTCCGCAAAAGTGCGAATGAAGGAACTGATTTATTGGTACTTTCTGCTCAGTGGCCCACACCACGTATTGCGCATTGGGAAAAACTAGTTCAAGCACGTGCAATTGAGAATCAGTGCTTTGTAGCAGCAGTGAATCGTGTGGGGGCAGATCCGAACAATCAATTTGGTGGTCATTCATTAGTCGTTGATCCTTTAGGAAATAGTTTATTACAATTGGATGATTCAGAGACGATTGGACGTGTGACGATTAGTCAAGATGCGGTAGTGAAGACACGTGGACAAATACCAGTCTTTGAGGATCGTCGTACAGAATTATATTGAGGGGGAAGCGAATGATACAAACATCAAGAAGGTTGCAAGAATTACCAACACAATTTTTTGCTAATTTAGTGCGACAAGTCAATCAAAAAATAGCAGAAGGTAAAGATGTGATTAATCTAGGGCAAGGAAATCCTGACCAACCAACGCCACCAGGAATTATTCAGACGTTACAACAAGCGGCTGAAAAACCAGCCAATCATAAATATTCACAGTTTCGTGGCAATCATTTTTTTAAACAAGCCGCTGCCGATTTTTATTTGGAGCATTATGGTGTGACTCTTGATCCGGAAACTGAAATTGCGGTCATGGGTGGTTCAAAAATTGGCTTAGTGGAATTACCACTAGCTTTATTAAATCCGGAAGATAGTATTTTATTACCTGATCCAGGGTATCCAGATTATTTATCAGGTGTGGTTTTAGCCCAAGTTCAACAAGAATTTTTACCTTTATTGCCTGAAAATGGGTATTTGCCTGATTACAGTAAATTGAGTCAAGAAGTCTTGGAAAAAGCGAAACTACTCTTTTTAAATTATCCCAATAATCCAACTGGCGCCCAAGCAACGGCTGACTTTTTTGACGAAACAGTGGCTTTTGCGAAAAATCATGAGATTGCGGTCGTGCATGATTTTGCTTATGGTGCTTTAGGAACGGAGCAAGAAGCACCGATTAGCTTTTTGCAAAGTGCAGGGGCGAAAGAAGTCGGTGTTGAGTTATATACGTTGTCTAAAACCTATAACATGGCGGGGTGGCGCGTAGCTTTTGCGGCAGGCAATGCTGAAATTATTGAAGCGATTAATGTCATTCAAGATCACTTGTTTGTCGGTTTATTTCCAGCTTTGCAAGAAGCCGGTGCCTATGCTTTAACCAACAATGAAAATGTTGAGGCATTAGTAGCGCTCTATAATCGTCGACGGAACGTATTTGTTAAAGCTGCGGCGGCAATTGGTTGGCAGGCGTATCCTTCAACAGGTGCTTTTTACACATGGATGCCTGTACCGAAAGGCTATACGAGTGTTTCATTTGCGAATTTTCTTTTAGAAGAAGTCGCTGTGGCCGTAGCACCGGGAAGTGGTTTCGGTGACGGTGGCGAAGGGTATGTTCGCATTGGTCTATTAGTAGAAGAAGCACGCTTAGAAGAAGCAATCAAACGAATTGCCACGTTGCAATTAATTTTTTAACTAAAATCTTTCTCAAAAAGAAATCCTCTTATGATGTTGTCATAAGGGGATTTTTTTTATTTGATGAGAGAAACAACTTGCTGATAGTGAGCGAAATCAAGAGTTAGCGATGGCTGTGCGGTTAGATTTAAGAGCGTGATCTGTACCTGTTCATCTATTTGGTGAATGAACTTGCTTTCTGCTGATAACAAGTCTTGTATAATATGTTGTTGTGCAGTCGTTAATTTTGTACGAGGACCTTCGTATTTACTCCAATCCCCTAAGCTATTTGGTGGATATCCTTTTTCCATATACCAAAAAGAAATTAAGCAATGAATAGTCATCAGACGACAAGTTGTAGCATATATTGTTTCTTGGCGTTGCAAACGACGATAATATTCGTGCAAATTGGCATAATATTTTGTTAAAAAGAAATCCAGTTCAGTTTGTGTGGGTAGGTAGGATTGTTGGTGTGAGGCAACTTTTAGTTCGTGTAACTGATGCTGTTCCTCTTTTAAAATCCAAATGTTTGCAAACCACGGACTAGGTTGTAATTCTTCTGGATAATAGACAAAGACATCCAATTTAATGAAAGAAGCAAAATGAACCACTGCATAAAAAGACGTTTGTGTTTCAATAAATAAAATTGGTGCTACTTTTTTAAGAAACATCTTCAAAAATTGTTCTTTGTCTACTGTTGGTGCGAGAACGATTCGAAAATCAATATCAGAATAGGCATCTGGATTTCCGGCAGCGAGTGAACCACCAAGGAAAAGCCCTTGGACAGATGTTTGTTTTTCAGCTAAAGTTTGGACACGATCGAGTAACTGATTACGAGCTTCGATGAGTGATTTTTCGTTCATATAAAAGCAACTCCTTTTTAAATGATTGTACCACAGAAAAAAATGTTGTTTATTCATTGACAGTCTATGGGAAATTTGATATGATATAAAAGTTGAGAAATGAAAGCAGAAGCACCCGCTTCTCGCCTGAGTGAATAAATTGCTGGGCAGAATAGGATTCCGACTAATTGATTAGCTGGGGTACGCGCGGGTTCTTGTAGAAGAACTCGTTTTTTTATTGCCATAATGGTAATTCTTTCTTTCTCTCAAATAACTTGGAGGTGAATGACCATAGCTAAAGATATGATGGTAAATGACGGCATTCGTGCAAGAGAACTACGCTTGATTGATCAAAACGGTGAACAATTAGGAGTTAAATCTAAAGCAGAAGCATTAAGTATTGCTGAGAGAGCAAATCTAGATGTAGTATTAGTGGCTCCAAATGCGAAACCACCAGTTGCGCGAATTATGGACTACGGTAAATATCGTTTTGAACAACAGAAAAAAGAACGTGAAGCCCGTAAGAAGCAAAAAGTAATTAATATTAAAGAAGTGCGCTTAAGTCCAACGATCGACGTAAATGATTTCAATACTAAATTGCGTAATGCACGAAAATTCTTAGAAAAAGGCGATAAAGTGAAAGCTTCTATCCGTTTCAAAGGACGTGCCATTACCCATAAAGAGATTGGTCAAAGAGTTCTAGATCGTTTAGCAGAAGAAACTACTGATATTGCAACAGTAGAACAAAAAGCGAAAATGGATGGACGAAGCATGTTCTTAGTGCTTGCACCTAAAAACGAAAAATAAAACTGATTAACGAAAGATTTTGAGGAGGAAATTAGTTATGCCAAAACAAAAAACTCACCGCGGATTAGCAAAACGTGTTAAACGTACTGGCGGAGGCGGATTAAAACGCGCTCGTGCTTTTACTAGCCATAGATTCCACGGAAAAACTAAAAAACAACGTCGTCAATTACGTAAAGCACGTATGGTATCAAGTGGCGATTTCAAACGTATCCGTCAACAATTAGCAAGAATGAAATAAACCAATTACTAGATTTGATATATATTAGGAGGAATTAAACATGGCACGTGTTAAAGGTGGAACAGTAGCTCGTAAACGTCGTAAAAAAGTGCTTAAATTAGCAAAAGGATATTACGGTTCAAAACATACTTTATTTAAAACAGCTCAAGAACAAGTAATGAAATCATATAGTTATGCATATCGCGATCGTCGTCAGAAAAAACGCGACTTCCGCAAATTATGGATTGCACGTATCAACGCTGCAGCTCGTATGAATGGCTTAAGCTATTCTAAATTAATGCACGGTTTGAAAGTTGCTGAAATCGACATCAACCGCAAAATGTTAGCTGATTTAGCTGTAAACGATGCTTCTGCATTTACTGCATTAGCTGACCAAGCTAAATCTGCATTAGCTAAATAATAACAGTGTCCTCACTATTTTAATAGTGGGGATTTTTTTAGCAAAAAAATAAAAAGAAAAACAGGTTCATTTCAAAAAAATTCTGCTTTTCTGTTATGACAAATGAATCTCACTTCATTTTTTTAGTCCAAACCAATACGTAACTAGCCCCAAGCTTAAAGCAATAAGTGCACATAGTAATAAAGGAAAATAATAAAAATACATAAAATATTTTCCAATAAATAAAAGTAAAAAGAAGATTAACGCTAGTGAGACATACATTGTTGCTGAAATTATCCACATAAAAAATCCTCCTTAGATTGATAGCTTTTCTTCATTATAAATGAAAACTAGCATTGTAAACGTTTATTACCCAAACGTCGTAAATCCATCCCTGAACGTCAAAAATAATCATTATTGAAAGGCTTTCTTCTGTGATACAATAGCGATAATAGGAGGTCACACATGCAAAAAGTAAATTTTTTGGTTTTTGATAATTTTGAAACTCTTGATTTATTTGGCGTTGTTGAGATTTTTGGTCGCTTAAAAGAAACCTATGAATTAACATTTGTTTCTTTGAAAGGTGGAGTGGTTACAAGTAGTCAACAAACACCGATTGTTACTGAACCAATTTCGACACTTGATCCTTCTGGTATTTTGGTTGTTCCGGGAGGTTTGGGAACGAGAAAATTAGTTTTGGATATGCAATGGTTGGCGCATTTAAAAGAATTAAGCGTGCAAGCAGCATACGTGTTAACGATTTGCACAGGTTCGGCTTTGTTGGCTAAAACAGGATTGATTGATGGAAAGCAAGCAACCAGCAATAAACGGGCATTTGATTGGGTTATGTCGACCAATCAAGCCGTTAAATGGCAACGAAAAGCACGTTGGGTTGTTGCTGACAAGTATTATACTTCTTCTGGCGTCTCGGCTGGAATGGATATGGCATTAGGCTTTATTGCCGATCAACATGGCAAAGCCTGTGCTCAAAAAATTGCTTATGATATCGAATATGTTTGGAACGATTGTCCAGACGAAGACTTTTTTGTTGGAAATAAGGAGGAAAACGATGAAAAATAATTAAAATTTTGTTGCAGAAAAATATCAAAATCAGGCGGAATATGTGCCTGTTGCTGAAAACATTTATCAATTTGGAAATGAATATGTAACAAGTTTTTCATTTGAACCTGAACCTGAGCTTGGAGAAGAAAAAGTAGGCAGTTTATATGGACCGTATGTCATTGAAGATTTATTGGATACCTATAGCTCATATGTTTCGGATTTTTACGATACATTAAATAAAAAGAATGAACAAGAATGTTACTTTGAAGTGGCTGGTGATTTAGAAGAAGTCCAACAATCGAGAGAAATTATTGGCAAACACGTGTATCATCAAACGATTGAAGAAAAATGAGAAAACTACTTGTTACATAGGCAATGATTTGTGATAATTTCAATTTGGGAACGATAAATAAACTATAGCTAGCTAAAATCATTCCTAAAATCAAAGCGCCACAGGCATCAGCTAATGTCCCGCTGAAAATATAACAAAAACTTGCACTACCAAACATATACACTACAAATTTTAAAGGCACACTGCTGAACGATTCTTGTTGGATGATGGTTAGTTGTTTTCTTGCTTCGGTCGGTCCGATTTTTCCTTCTGTAATATGGCGCGACAAGGTATTGATGGCATCAATTCGTCCCAATGAAATGGGTGAAATCGGGGTGTCACGTACTTTTGCATGAACGTTTTTGGCATTCGGATGTGAGGTTAAGAAAATGCCATGAATCGAGACATAACTATCAAAATTTTCTAGCCCAAACGCTTGCGCAATATGGGTGATGGTTGATTCTACCCGTTTGACTTCTGCTCCGTTTTTTAATAACGTTTCACCAATATCGTAGACGAGATCAAAACGTTCTTGCTGATCCACTTTCATTCAGTCCTCTCATAAGTTTTCAAGATATTCTACTATCAGATGAAAAAAAAGCAAAAATCAAAACCTCCAGTGTGAACTGGAGGTTTGTTCTTCGGCTGAAAGCCTCTTTTACCGGCCATAGCCTAAAAGGCTTCCTGAACGGTTTCCCACTTGCACCACTTTTACTCACTGATCCTTAAAGAATCTCTTTCACTTCTTCTTGTTTTTTTGTCCTGTAAACGGATCATACTCTTCAAACAATGTTAGCTGATCTGCTACATAATCTTCTTGTACTTGATTCCGAATGTATTCTTCGATCTGCTTCTTATTTCTTCCTACTGTATCCACGTAATACCCTCTACACCAAAATTTTCGGTTCCCATACCGATACTTCAAATTCGCATGTCTGTCAAAAATCATTAAGCTACTCTTGCCTTTTAAATAGCCTACAAAACCTGATACACTATATTTTGGTGGGATACTTACGAGTAAGTGGATATGATCTTTGCACGCATTTGCTTCGATGATCTCCACTCCTTTTCTTTCACATAATGTTCGGATGATCTCACCTATACTTTTCTTATACTTTCCATAAATCACTTGTCGTCTATATTTTGGTGCAAAAACAATGTGGTACTTACATTTCCATGTCGTGTGTGATAAACTTTCATTAGCCTTTTTCATAATAGGCACCTCCTAAATTGATGGATGTGGTGGTCGGGAAACCAATTTCATCTTATCATTTTTGGGAGGCTTTTTTAATACCTCGCTGGAAGCTCTTTGGAACCCCCGGCTTAGCCAGGGGTTTTCAATACACATAAATAAAAGGAGCTGTACTATCAGCTCCTTGCAGAATAATCTAACGAAACACTGATGCCTCCTGTGTTGTTTCGATCGTTAGGTGTTAGTTGCTAATCGTTTTCTTTGTCTAATGTTTCATGTAAATGGAAGGCTTTATTATAAAACTCTAAACCAATCGTCATAATCCAAGCAGCAAATAGTCCCAATAAGCTACCTAACACAATCCCAACAAAACGATCTTGCAAAAGCGAAGTCACATATTGATGTTTAATTAAAGCTGCTAACATCAGAGACATTGGCGTGATAAAAAAGTTTGCTAAGGCGTAATTAGAACGAATCGAACATTCAACAATCACATATAACGCCGTAATGGTTAATAATGTTTGGATTGTAGTTAAGGGAAGACTAAGTAATAAAGCAGCAATGCCAATACCAATTGTTGTGCCAAAAATTCGTTGAATATTGCGATGCAACATAGCACGTAAATTATCGCCTTGCAAGATAGCGGCGGTCGAAACAACTAACCAATACGGATTGTTTAGTTGTAATCCTTGGCTTAGATAGACAGCAAAAAATAACATTCCAGAATAAAAAATACCATCTAAAAATACGGCCGGATCGTTGGCTAATCGTTGGGATAATGCCACTTTTGGTATAGGTGTCGCCGGTGTCTTTTCTGTCAGGTTAACGATGGTGGCGATGAGTAAAGAAAGAACGATCCCCATCAAAAAGTACAGAGAAGCCGACGGTAAAATGGCCAAAGGTAATTTCATACTAGCACCCATAGCAGCAACCATTACACCAAAAAAGACGCCGGGTTTGGTAATATTATAGAGTCGGAAAAAGACTCGTCCAATAAATGCGATGAAGCCGACCACTAGTGGCGCTAACCAGCCAATATGTGTTGACAATGCGCCAAGAAGGTAACTGGCAAAAATGTATAGCCCGACTGCACTTAGTCGGAGTAGTAATGTTTTTAGTGGTAAATTTTGATAATAAAAAAACACAAAAATCCCAAATGAACCGAAACTAGCAATCGCCATATTATTTAAAAAATAACTGGTAAATAATATGATGAACATACATAGTCCCGAACCAAATAGTTGCATGGGATTAATTTTAGGCTTATTTAAATGAAAGATTTCTTTTAAAAATGGTGTACCCATCTCATCACTCCTTTGATATAAGAATAGCATGTCGGAAGAGAAGCATAAACCTGACATGCTTGTGATAGTTTTATCTATGTAAAAAAGCCAAGAAAAAAGCCTGAGTAACTTTTCAATAAAAGAACTCAGACTTGGGTTTTTTCTAATCTTTTCACACGACCGCCAATTTTATCGGCTAATGCTTCAGATTGCTTTCTATCGTTGAAAATCAACAACTTCTCTAGGGATTTTTCTCTGGTACGTTGACCATCTTTAGAAATATATCCGTGAAAAACTTTGATTGCGTACATCGAATCACTCCTTTCAATTAATCTACTGTTAATTATACGAAGGAGAGAATAAAAATCAAAGAGAACGCGTTCATTTTAATAAAATTCCAATAATTGTTAAGAAACTCACTATTTTTCGTGAATTTTATTTTGTAATTGGGCATAATCTGCGAAGATTTTATGAAATTCTGGAACAGCTTTTTTTAAATGAACCAGACGTTGGGTTTCTTTATTTAAAAAACAATGCTTGCTCGTTCCAGTCGTCAATAAGTGTTCCTTTACATCACGGATTTCATAACGAAAATCAAGTCGGGTACCGGTATATTTTTCGACCAATACACCGATTCTAATAGTGTCTCCATAGTGAATCATTTCCTTGTATTGACAGCTTACTTCTAGTACTGGAACGATAATTCCCGCTTCTTCAATGGCCTGATAAGGTAAGTGTAAAAAGCTTAAAATATCGACACGAGCTTCTTCAAACCAACGAATGTAATTGGAATGGTGAATAATGCTCATTTGATCCGTTTCGTAGTAATGGGGTTGTCGAATATAACCTGAATATAAGGTCAAAAAAAACGCCTTCTTTCTATTAGTTTCTATTCATTAGTGTACGGTGAGAAAGCAGAAGGTGCAAGAATCTTTTTTGAACAAAGTTAATTGAGAAACGTTCTCAATCGATGTGTGCTCAATAAAAAGGAGCGATGTTTATGCGTTGGTTAGTCAAACACCGAATGACTTTGTATCGTTATGTGATGGTTTTATATGTTGTTGCTCTAAATAGTTTGTTTTACACTTCAGGCAATTTGTGGATTATGATGATTGCAACGATTGGCAATATTTTGGCTGTTTTAGCGATTTTAGGTTTTTCTTTCCATGAAAAGGTACGTAAAATTGAGCGTGAAGAAAGATGTCAACAACGCAAAGAACACCGTGAAATCAGAAAACAAACATCAGAATAGAATAGTGCAAGTTTTCTGAAAATATTGTTTCTAAAATCTTGACTTTTCACGAGCTTTCCTGTACCTTATAGCTAATATCGGAAAAAAGCCAGTGAAAGAACGAGTACGCAGCAAATGGCACTTTAAAGAGAGAACTACCTTGGCTGAAAGTAGTTTAGGACATGCGGCAGAAAGACAGTCTGGAGGCGAGTGCGTGCAAAGCCACTCCGCGAGCGAGCGTTATTCGCATTGAGGAAAGCATGAAGCTTTCAAATTTAGGTGGTACCGCGAGATTATTCGCCCTTGTGTATAAAACAAGGGCGATTTTTTATTTTTTGCACAGCAACAGTCTGCAACGGTTAGTTTTCAGTAATTAGGGAGGAAGAGAAATGAGTTATCAACGTCCAAAAGGCACGAATGATATTTTGCCAGGAGAATCGGAAAAATGGCAATTTGTTGAAGAAACAGCGCGCTTATTATTTAAAGATTACCAATATAGCGAAATTCGTACACCGATGTTTGAACACTATGAAGTGATTGCCCGCAGTGTTGGCGATACGACAGATATTGTTTCAAAAGAAATGTATGATTTTTATGATAAAGGGGAACGTCATGTGACCCTACGTCCAGAAGGAACAGCTCCAATCGTTCGTTCATACGTTGAAAATAAATTATTTGGTCCAGAACATGCCAAACCATATAAAGTCTATTACACAGGTCCGATGTTCCGTTACGAGCGTCCGCAAAAAGGTCGCTTGCGTCAATTTCATCAAATTGGTGTCGAAGCATTTGGTTCTGAAAATCCAGCGACAGATGTGGAAACAATGGTTATGGCGATGGAATTTTTCAAACAATTAGGAATTGAAGAAATTCGCTTAGTCATCAATTCATTGGGGGATAAAGAGACCCGCCAAAATTATCGTCAAGCTTTGATTGATTATTTAGAACCACATGAAGCCGAATTAAGTGAAGATTCAAAACGTCGCTTACACGAAAATCCATTACGTGTATTGGATAGTAAAGACAAACGTGACAAACAATTTGTCGCAGATGCACCTTCTATTTTAGATTATTTAAGCGAATCGGCGAAAAAACATTTTGAAGAAGTAGTGAAAATGTTAGACGCTTTAAACGTCCCATACGAAATTGATACCAATATGGTTCGTGGATTGGATTATTATACGCATACCATCTTTGAAATTATGAGTGACGCCAAAGGAATGGGTGCGCAATCAACAATTTGTGCCGGTGGTCGTTACAATCAACTTGTCGAAGACCTTGGCGGACCAGAAACACCAGGTTTTGGTTTTGCAATGGGAATTGAACGTATCTTACTTGTCTTAGATGCTGAGGGAGTGGTTCTTCCAGAATTTAATCAAGTAGATGCCTATGTTGTAAACTTAGGTGAAACAACAAATATTGAAGCATTAAAAGTAGTTCAAGCGATTCGTAATGCAGGGTTTTCTGCTGACCGTGATGTGATGAACCGAAAAGCAAAAGCACAATTCAAAACGGCTGATAAAGAGAATGCTACCTTAGTGTTCACTCTTGGCGAAGATGAATTAGCAGCAGGAATGATTAATGTCAAAGCAATGGCGACACGTGAAGAAAAACGAGTATCTTTAGCTGATGTCTATGAATCATTCGCAACAATTTATGATGAAATGACTAAAGGAGAGTAAACAAATGGCAAAACGCACAGTTTATTGTGGCCGTGTCTCAAAAGAGCAATTAGGTCAAAAAGTAACATTAAAAGGTTGGGTACAAAAACGTCGTGACTTAGGTGGCGTTATCTTCATTGATTTGCGTGATCGTGAAGGGGTTGTCCAAGTTGTATTTAACCCAGAATTATCAAAAGAAGCATGGGAAATTGCAGATACTTGCCGTAGTGAATACGTTATTGAAGTAACTGGTGAAGTGATTGCACGTACACCAGAAGCAATCAATCCGAAAATGGTTACAGGTGAATATGAAGTCATGATTGATGAAATCACGATTTTAAGTAAATCAAAAACACCACCATTCCCAATTGAAGAAGACGCGAATGTCGGCGATGAAGTTCGTATGAAATACCGTTACTTGTATTTACGTCGTCCAAATATGACAAAAAATCTAATGACACGTACCAAAATTACACAATCGATTCGTCGTTTCTTAGACGACAACGATTTCTTAGATATTGAAACACCGTATTTAGCAAAATCAACACCAGAAGGAGCACGTGACTATTTGGTTCCATCTCGTGTGCACCCAGGACACTTTTATGCATTGCCACAATCACCACAAATCTTTAAACAGTTATTAATGAATGCTGGTTTTGACCGTTATTATCAAATCGTTCGTTGTTTCCGTGACGAAGATTTACGTGGCGACCGTCAACCAGAATTTACTCAAATTGATATTGAGACATCTTTCTTAACAGCAGACGAAATTCAAGATTACACAGAGCAAATGATTGCGAAAGTGATGAAAGAAGTGAAAGGGATTGATGTGACATTACCATTCCCTCGTATGAGCTGGGATGAAGCGATGAATCGCTATGGTAGTGACAAACCAGATACACGCTTTGATATGGAATTGATTGATTTATCTGAAACAGTGAAAGATATTGATTTCAAAGTATTCCAAATGGCATTACAAAACGGTGGGGTAGTAAAAGCGTTAAATGCGAAAGGTGCAGCAGCGAAATATTCACGTAAAGACATGGATAATCTAGGTCAATACGCAGGACAATTTGGCGCGAAAGGTTTGGCTTGGTTGAAAGTTGAAGAAGACGGTTTGAAAGGACCAATCGCTAAATTCCTAACAGACGCAACCGATGCGATTGTTGCCGCAACAAATGCAGAAGTCGGCGATTTATTAATGTTTGGTGCAGACAGTTTTGAAATTGTTGCCGCAACATTAGGAGCAGTTCGTACGCGCTTAGGAAAAGAATTAGATTTAATTGATGAGTCCGCGTTCAATTTCTTATGGGTGATTGATTGGCCACAATTTGAATACGATGCAGAAGCAGGACGTTATGTTTCAGCGCACCATCCGTTCACATTACCAAAAGCGAGTGATGTGGAATTATTAGCAACAGATCCAGCGAAAGTTCATGCTGAAGCATACGATATTGTCTTAAACGGCTATGAACTAGGTGGGGGATCATTACGTATTCATACACGTGATGTACAAGAGCAAATGTTCGAAACACTTGGTTTTTCACGTCGCGAAATGCAAGAGCAATTTGGTTTCTTATTAGACGCACTTGATTACGGTTTTCCTCCACATGGTGGTATCGCATTAGGGTTAGACCGTCTAGCAATGTTGTTGGCTGGTGAAGAAAATATTCGTGAAGTGATCGCGTTCCCTAAAAACGGAAAAGCAGTTGATCCAATGTCTGCCGCACCAAGCATAGTTTCACCATTACAATTATTTGAATTAAATATTGATGTTACTTCTGTAGAAGAAGACTAATAGCTAAGAACCTGAAAAAAGTTTAATGAATTAACTTTTTTCAGGTTTTTTCATTTCTTTTTAGGCAAAAACTGCCTATAATAGAGAAGAACGTATCTAAATATAAAAGTGAGGAACCATCATGAATCGCCTATTTAAATTTCTTCCGCATCCTGATTATGCGATGAAATTTTCTTTTTCTGTTGTGTATGCTATTTTAGCTTCTGTAGCAGTCAATTTTTTTTATGAACCAGGAAAAATTTATTCAAGTGGAATTACTGGGATAGCCCAAATTATTTCGACGTTATCGGAAGCTTGGTTTGATGTTTATTTGCCTGTTTCGTTAGCATTATTGTTATTAAATGTTCCTCTATTTTTAGTAGGATGGTTTAAAATCGGTCATAAATTCACTATCTTTACGGGGATTACCGTATTGCTGACATCCCTCTTTATGCAAATTATGCCGACTGAAGTATTAACTACCGATCCGATTATCTGTGCCATTTTTGGTGGAGCAGTAATGGGCGCTGGGATAGGCTATGCGTTAAAAAATGGATTGTCTTCAGGTGGATTGGATTTTGTGAGTATTGCCATTCGTAAGAAAACAGGAAAAACAATTGGCTCGATTTCGATTATTTTTAATTTCTTTATCTTGCTAGCAGCAGGAATGTTGTTTGGTTGGCAATATGCGTTATACAGTGCGCTGGCCATTTTTGTCAGTGGTAAAGTGACAGATGCTGTGTTTACCAAACAGAAAAAAATGCAAGTGACAATTATTACGCAACATCCAGACCAAGTAATTCATGCGATTCAAAATAGTTTACGTCGAGGGATTACGATTATTCATGAAGCAGAAGGTGCGTTTCGTCATGACAAACAAACTGTTTTATTAACTGTGGTGACGCGTTTTGAATTGCCAATTTTACGTCAAGCGATGCGTGAAGCTGATGAGAAAGCATTTGTGAGTATTGCGGATAATGTGCAAATTCTTGGTCGTTTTTATGAGGAAGAACTATAAACGCTTACAAACAGTATTTGATCAATTATCAGATGCTGTTTTTATATGGGATTGTTAGCGTAAATTTGAACGTACGCAATTTTTTTTACGAGAGAAATAAAATGGAAAAAATTTCTTTTTTTTACGTTTTCTCTCGTGATTTTTTGTCGTTTCTATGGCATGATGAAAGGGAGAGAAATGAATAGAGAAGGTAAACGCATGGAGAAAAAACGAATCAAAAAGAGTCGCTATATCACCGGGTTTGACGGTATTCGAAGTTTAGCTGTAATCGGTGTTATATTTTATCATCTAATCCCTACTAGTATGCAGGGCGGATATTTAGGTGTACCAGTATTTTTTGTTATTTCAGGATATTTGATTACCGATTTATTGCGTCAAGAATGGCAACAAAATGGTAAAATCCAAATAAAAGATTTTTACATCCGGCGAATAAAACGGTTGTATCCAGCAATGCTCGTTCTTTTAATTCTATCCTCTGCGTATATTACGCTCTTTCAGAGGAATTTATTAAATAATTTAAGAGGCATTGTAACGAGTAGTTTACTCTATGTGAATAACTGGTGGCAAATCAATCATGGCATGTCTTATTTTGATCGCTTTGGTGGCGAGTCGCCATTCACTCATTTGTGGTCATTAGCCTTAGAAGGACAACATTATTTGGTTTGGCCCATCATCTTTGTATTATTAATGAAATTTGTTAAACGTAAAAATAAAATATTTGCCATTATTTCGATTGGGGCATTGTTATCAGCAATTTGGATGGGGATTTTATATAGCCCTGATGTCGATCCAACACGTGTTTATTATGGTACAGACACCCGCATTTTTTCTGTTTGGATTGGGAGTGCAATGGCGTTTATCTGGCCAAGTATGCAGTTGAAAAGTCAAATTCCTGCACAAGCTAAGCGCGTCTTAAATGCTTCTGGGATGCTCTCCTTGCTCGTTTTGATTGTTTCATTTATTTATCTAAGTGCACAACAAACGTTTGTCTATTATGGAGGGATGTATTTAATCAGTATTGTTTCAGCTGTTTTAGTAGCTGTCACAGCACATCCAGGAGCAAGTTTAAATCGTTTGATGACTAATCGTCTCTTCACATATATTGGTAAACGTAGTTACGGCATTTATCTTTATCAATTTCCAGTGATGATTTTTTATGAAGCAAAAGTAAAAAATATCGCGGATCATAGTTGGATGCATGTCTTGATTGAATTGTTCTTGATTTTATTTATGAGTGAATTATCTTATCAATTAGTGGAAAAACCAATGCGCTATTTCAATTTCCGTAAATTATGCATTAAAGTCAAAGAATGGTTGGCCTTACCACTAAAAAATGCGCGAAAAATTACAGGAATCGTTTGTGCGTTGGTGACTGTAATTGCCTTAGTTGGTATTACCACTGCACCAAGCAATCAAGTAGATGCAGCTCAAGAAAAATTCCAAAAAGATATTGCGAAAAATAAAGAAGCTGCCGAGCAGACAAAAAATCAACAAGATAAAGTAGAATTAGGTGAGAATGCCGAAGAAATTATGGCAACGTATGGCGTGACCAAAGAACAATTGCAAACAGCTTATAATACGGAAATTACCGCATTTGGTGATTCAGTTATGTTAGGCGCAACAATTGATTTGAAACAAGTTTTCCCACAAGCTGTTGTTGATGCTGACGTGGGACGTCAATTGTATCAAGCTGCTGAAATGTTAAAAAGCTTACGTGAGCAAGGCTTGCTAAAAGATAAAGTGATTTTAGCACTAGGAACAAATGGAACAGCCACCGAAGCTCAATTTGATGGGATTATGCAAACGATTGGTGAACGTCAAGTGTATCTAGTGAATGTCCATGTACCAACCCAACGTTGGCAAAATGAAGTCAACGATTTGTTTAATCGAATGGCTGAAAAATACGACAATATCACATTGATCGACTGGTATGGTGAAAGTGTGAATCATGAAGAATGGTTCCGTGAAGACTCGGTGCATCCAGATGAAAATGGATTGACCGCTTATGTCTCATTAATCGCAAAAGCAGTCTTGAATTAAAAAAACACTCTTAGACAAAAAAGTCTAAGGGTGTTTTTTCGTATGTTAACAATGAAGGAGGGCTGAAATGGATATTCAAGTATTATCAGATGAATTAATTGCTTATGGAATGGCACATCACATGCAAGATTTATATATTTATTCATTGGGTGAGAGTGGAGACATTTTATTTCGACAAAGCACTACAACAGAACACTATCGTCACTTACCACTTGCAACTATTCAGCAATTAATTGCTCGTTTTAAATATTTAGGCGAAATGGATGTCGGTGAGAAAAGGAAAGCGCAACTTGGAGCGATTACCTACCAGTTAGATGACGTACAACAACGATTACGTTTATCTTCAGTTGGAGATTATCGAGGGCAAGAAAGTATGGTTATTCGTTTTTTACACAGTACACAAAGACAGATGAACTATTTTTTTCCCGAAGATTTAGCAGTCATTCAAGAACAAATCCAACAAAAAGTGGGTCTGTATCTCTTTAGTGGCCCTACAGGTTCAGGGAAAACAACCTTGATGTATGAACTAGCAAAACGATGTACCGGACAAGTGATTACGATTGAAGATCCTGTTGAAATTGAAGAAGCAGCTTTTTTGCAATTACAAACCAATGAAAAGATTGGTCAAACCTACGACCAATTAATTAAATTGGCCTTACGTCATCGGCCCGATTTATTGATTATTGGCGAGATCAGAGATCAAGTGACCGCCTTTGCGGCTATTCGAGCAGCACTAACCGGTCACACCGTTTTAGCAACAGTACACGCCAAAGGATTACAAGAAACGAAAAGCCGGTTGCTTGATTTAGTTGGCACAGATACAGAATTAAAACATTGTCTCAATGGTGTGTTATACCAACAATTATTCACCCATACAGCAGATGAAACAAAAGCTTTACTAGGATATGAATTCTTTTTTGAAAAATACTGCAAAGAAAGTTTTCGCAAGCGTTATGAGCAATTAAAACGACAGGGGATCATTCATGAAAAAAGAAATTTTTCGTAAGCAATTTTTAGAGTTATTGGTTGCCTTATTGGAAAATGGTTTTTCCTTACAAGAAAGTTTATCCGTGATGGAAAGAAGTGGGCAATTTCCCAAAGTAGCACTGCATCAGTTTATGACAGGATTAATACAAGGAAATTCTTTTTCCCAATGTTTTTTACAAGTGGGTTTTTCTAAACAGCAAGCACTACAAATTCAACTAGCTGAGACACATGGCGATTTAAATCATACCTTACGTCTCATGTTGCAACATATCCGATTATTTGAAAAACAACAAAAAGAATTACGCAAAGTAGCAACCTATCCGATTTTGTTATTGACGTTTGTGGTGTCTTTATTAATTGGTATGCGTTTATTTTTATTGCCACCTTTATTGGAATCAGGAATGATTGATCCCCAGCATTTAGGGATGTTGTTTCTGAAATATAGCCCATTTATTTTGATGGGTATCGTCCTTATAGGATGTTTGGTTAGTTTCGTGATTACTTGGCATTTTAAGCAACGGAGTATTCTAGAAAAAGCCCGCTTTCTTGCTAAGATACCTTTCTTTGGTACGTTGTATCAATTGTATCAAACAAGTTATTTTGCTTTAGAATGGGGGCGATTATTTAGACAAGGGATGGAAGCACATCAAATTTTAGCGTATATGATGGCAATTGAACAAGAAACCTTGTTAACTGCTGTCGCCAAAGAAGTCCATGAAGGATTAGCCTTGGGTCAAAGCTTAGCGACGCAATTAGAGCGTTATCCATTTTTAACAAAAGAATTTCCGTTAATTATCTATCAAGGCGAAGTAAAGGGGAAACTCGGAGAAGAATTGTTTATTTATAGTCAGCTACTTTTAAATAAATTTATTGTTCAAATAGAGAAATATATGCAATGGATTCAACCATTGGTGTTTTTGTTTGTCGCGATGTTAATTTTAGCTATTTATATGGCGATGTTTTTACCAATTTATGGAAATATAGGAGGAATGATGGAATGAAAAAGAAGATTTATGAAGGTTTTACTTTAATCGAAATGATGATTGTTTTGCTTATCGTAAGCATTTTAGTAATGCTATTTATTCCCAATTTAATGCATGGACGAGAAACGGTCAAAAAGCAAGGGGATTCAGCAGTCGTTAAATCTGTAGAGACACAGATTGATTTATTTGAATTAGAAAATAATCGCAAAATGACTGAAGAAGATATGACACGTGAAATTCCTGCTGAACAATTAAAAATTTATCGAGCAGCAAAACCGTAAGACGATGAAAAAACAGGAAGGATTTACGTTGATGGAATCACTATTAGTATTATTCATTGTCTCGATTGTGATTGCTTTACCGACAATTTTGGTCAAAGAAACGACAAAAACAGTAGAAACACTTTATTTTTTTGATCGATTAGAAAAAAGTATTTTAACGTGCCAACAAGTCGCGATTATTTCCAATAAAAGTGCGGATATTTTACAGCCCGATTTGACGCAATTGGCGTTTCAATTAACAACGGGGGACTGGTTGGAACCTCTGACAGTCCCAGATACATTAAGCGCCAGTAAACTAAGTAAAAAAATTTCATTTTCAGGAGGAACCGGCAATGTGGGACAGCAAAGACAAATTCAGTTTATATGGCAAGAAAAAAAGCAAAAAGTTGCCTATGTTTTTCGTTTTGGAAAAGGTCACTACAACAAAGTTATTACCCCACTTTAAACAAGGTTTTATTTTATTGGAATCATTGGTCGCATTGAGTGTTTTAGCTATTGGTATTTTTTATTATCAAGAATGTCAATTGCAATTGGTGACAAAAAGTCAACAAGCCTATCGAGATGTAGCAATGTTACGTACGTTATACGAAGAAGTGGCAGAATACCGACAAAAGCCTGCTAATACACCCTATATTGTCCAACAAAATGAGCAAACGATTTTGATTACGACACAGACATACCATCAAGCAACGATTACTGAAAAAAATCGTTCATGGAGTATTTATCGTGAATTATAAAGGGTTTACGCTTATTGAATGTTTGGTTGCGCTAGCTCTATTCAGTCTGTGTTTAGGGTTACTTCCACCAATGATGGTGCAAAGTGGCAAGATGAATCAATTGGTTTTTGGTCGTCATGAACAAGAATGGCATGTCTTTTTATTGCAACTTGAAAATAAATTATCAGAAGGTGAATTTGTACGGATAAAAAGCAATAAACTTATTTTTAATAAACCACGAAGCGTGGAAAATAAAGTGTATGAATGTCGTATTGAATACAATGCGAACAATCAAGAAATTGTTATCCGCGATGATGGAGGCTATGAGCCTATTCTGACTTCAGTTGCACGCGTCAATTTTACCGAACAGGCGTATAGTGTTACGTTTGAAATAACTTTTATTAATGGAGAAAAGCGATATGGCAAATGGGCGATTTCTTAACTATCAAGGAGGAATTTTAATTACTGCAATTTTTACGATTGGTTTACTTAGCACATTCTTATTTTTTTTAATTGGAAACTATCGAAATGCCGTTGAATTTTCCACACGTACACGTCGTTATTATGAAATGCGGATTATGACTGAATTATTTTTAAAAGATTATTCAGAAATAACTCACGGAACTACCAGTGGTAGCGCACACTACAATACTGGCGATATCCAATATATTATGCAAGACAATCAGCTAATTGTCACAGCATTTGCAGGGAAATATAAGCAAGTTTATCGTGAAACACTCAAGAACAATACAGAAAATACTTCTATTGATACAGAATTGAATCGAAAAAATGAGAAAAATGGGAATAAAGAAATAACAGATGAGAATTAAAAATAGTACAGATGGTGGGAAGTGCTTGCGATGAAAGCCTTTCCTACCTCTGTGGAGATTGTTAGAAAAAACACATATACATAAGGAAATAAAGGATTCCAAGCGGAAGCGGTTGATTATTTACCTTAAATCGGATAAAATTAAACAGGTATAATAGTTGTTATAGTTTAGAGCTTGAAATGAGGTGCACCATGTTTCCAGAAAAAATTGAAGAAAGCTTCCATTTGCATCTTGAAGCCATTCAATTGTTGCAAACTGCATTGGAGTCCTCGTATTTGGATGCCTATGTAGAACATGTGGAAAATATCGTTGATCAATACCAAGTACGTGTGATTGATGGGGTTCCAGATGCAAAAACTGCTGAAAAAGTAAATGAAATCTATCGTAAATTACAAACAATTTCGTTAGAACAAGAAGAAATTCGTAAACTTTCCCAGTTGTTGCTACTTAAAGGGGCGCAAACAGAACCCTTACAGCCAAACCATCAATTGACACCTGATAGTATTGGCTTTTTATTTGTTTTCTTAATTGAACAATTAACGAAAAAAGATCATCCAATAACTGTTCTTGATTTATCGGTAGGAATGGGGAATTTATTATTAACAGTTATCAGTAATTTGGCAATTGCCAATTATCATGTTGCTGGTATCGGTGTGGATAATGATGAAACGTTATTAGGTATTGCAGCCGCAAATAGTCAATGGTTGCAAGTAGATACCCAATTATTCCACCAAGATGGTTTACAAAGTTTATTAGTTGATCCGGTTGATATTGCTATAGGTGATTTACCAGTTGGCTATTATCCGATTGATGAAAAAGCACAAGAATTTGTCACTGGCTCAGAAGATGGCCATACTTTTGCACATCATTTATTGATGGAACAAAGTATGAATTATGTGAAAGATGGCGGTTTTGGTTTGTTTTTAGTTCCTTCAAACTTCTTAGAGACCGAGCAAAGCAGTTATTTAAAAAAATGGTTAGGCGATACAGTTTATTTACAAGGCATTATTCAATTGCCAGATGAATTGTTTAAAAATGAAGTTTCTCGTAAGAGCATTCTGATTTTACAACGCAAAGGCACAGAGATTCAACAAGTACCTGAAGTGCTATTAGCAAAATTAACCTCATTGAAAGATCCAAAACATGTCACAGCGTTCTTTCAAGAGTTCATTACTTGGAAAAAAAGTAGTGGTTTGAATTAGTGTATGAGCCTCAAAAAGCATTTTTTGAGGATTTAAAATAATTAAGAATGAGGGAGAAAATAAGATGTCTAAAACAATTGCAATTAATGCAGGAAGTTCAAGTCTAAAATGGCAATTATATCAAATGCCAGAAGAAACAGTAATCGCGAAAGGTATCGTAGAACGTATTGGTTTAAACGATTCAATCTTCACAATCAAATATGGAGAAGATCAAAAATTTGAACAAATTATTGATATCCCAGACCATGAAGTAGCTGTTAAAATGTTATTAGATCAGTTAATCGAACTAAGCATTTTAGGTTCTTACGATGAAATTACTGGTGTTGGTCACCGCGTTGTTCAAGGTGGTAGTTACTTTGATAAATCAGTGGTTATTGATGAAGATGTTATAGCAAAAATTGAAGAATTAGCTGATTTTGCACCATTACACAACCCAGCAAACATTATGGGAATTAAAGCATTCCAAAATCTATTACCAAACATTGTGAGTGTAGCTGTATTTGATACTGCTTTCCATTCAACAATGCCAAAAGTAAACTACTTATATAGCTTACCAAAAGAATTCTATGAAGAATATGGCGTACGTAAATATGGCGCACATGGAACAAGTCATCAATACGTGGCACACCGCGCAGCAGATATGTTAGGTCGCCCAATTGAAGAGCTAAAAATCATCACTTGTCATTTAGGTAATGGCGCATCTATCACAGCAGTTGATGGTGGTAAATCAGTAGATACATCAATGGGCTTCACACCTTTAGCTGGTGTAACGATGGGTACTCGTTCTGGTGATTTAGATCCAGCGATTTTACCATTCTTAATGGATAAATTGAATATTGATATTAAAGAAATGATTAACATTTTAAACAAAAAATCTGGTTTACAAGGTTTAACTGGTATTTCAAGCGATATGCGTGATTTAGAAGCAAACACGGACAAAGAAGAAGTAACGACTGCGTTAGATATCTTTGCTGACCGTATCCGTAAATACATTGGTTCTTACGTAACAGTAATGAACGGTGTAGATGCCATTGTCTTCACAGCTGGTATCGGTGAAAACGACGCCAACGCTCGTGCTAATATCATTAACGGTATGACTTGGTTTGGTTGTGAATTAGATCCAGAGAAAAACGCAACACGCGGAAAAGAACTAGACATCTCAACACCAGAATCAAAAGTAAAAGTACTATTGATTCCAACAGATGAAGAATTAGTTATCGCTCGCGATGTAGAAGCATTACGTGGCTAAGAAATGAACTAAAAATAACCAATTAATGAGGCTCTTATAATAAGAGTGACCATTAATTGGTTATTTTTTATGCAATCGTTAGTTTTTGGACATGAATTTGTTGAATAAATTTTTCAACATCGGCTTTATTGATAAAACCGACTTCGCCATGTTGTGCATTCGACATACCACATGCCATAGAATATTTGAACGTATCTTCTAAAGAAAAATTATTTTCAACGGCATGTGCGAAGCCACCAACCGACGCATCACCAGACCCTGTAGTATTAACAATATCAATTGAGGGGATGGTAATGTCGTAAAAATCATCTCCAACTTTACACAAAGCTCCTTCATCACCACAGGAAATCATAATATAGTCAATTCTTTGAAAATAGGGATGAGCTAACTCTTTTTGAGCTTGTTCTTTGGTCTCAATTTCTTTATGCAGAATTTCTCCTAACTCATGGACATTCGGTTTGATGAAACTTGGTTTATAGTCTTTGTTTTTTAAAAGAGACAGTAACTGGTGACCTGATACATCCATGAATACGGGGATGTTTTCATCAATTTGTTCACGAATATACGTAAGCATTTCTAAAATAGATTTGTTCATTTTTAGAATTAATTGAACCAGAAATACAAATAACTTTCAGATTTTCTTGCTGATAAATATTTTTTAATTTAGCTAACAAGTGGTAAACTTCCTCATCTGAAATTTCAGGACCGCTTTCTACAATTTCGGTGTGTGTATGGTTATCATGCATAATCGTGATGGCATTTCTTGTTTCCCCAGAAGTATCTAGCATATCTAGGGTAAATAAATTTTCAGCTTGTAAGTATCGTTCAACCAATTCACCGACATCCCCTGCTAAAAAGCCTGTTAAGCGTACGTCCGATCCCGATAAAGCAGCAGTACGTCCGGTATTAATCTCCTTACCGCCAATTGATTTTGTGGGAGAGTCAAAGCGATTCATTCGTCCTAATTTAAAATGCTCGATAAAATAGGCCAAATCAATTGATGGATTCATCGTAACCGTAACAATCATTTCTTTTCCTCCTTAAGAATCTCGGTATACGTACTATAATATTCCAAGTGATTATCTGAAATATGATTTTATTTAAAGAATACGATGAAAAACGTCGAAAACAACTAGCAGAATCTCGCGTGGTTCAAGAAGCGGTACAAGAGACCTTACAATCAAAAAAATTGTTTAGAAAAACAAAGGAGGACATATAAATGTCTGATGGACGTATGATGTTTGAACGAGAACGAGAAGATATGGCAAAAATTGTAAAGCTGATTTTTTCTAGAAAATTAACCAATGTTGCTGGAGGAAACTTTTCTTTTAAAGCAACAGATAAAGATGGAAAAGACTACATTATTATGACACCAACGATGATGTCTGAAGCGTATTTGGGCGAGTTGAGTGCTGCACAAATTTTAGTTGTTGAACCTCATACTCGAAAAGTAGTTAGTGGTATTGGGAAATTAACACGAGAAATTAATATGCATGAGGCAATGTACGATACTAATCCTGAAATTAAAGCTGTTTTACATGCACATGCTCCTAATGCGATGTTTTGGGCAACAACTGAACTCCCTATGCCCAATCTAACTGAAGCTACACAAAAAGTTGCAGCAGTACCCGTACTAGATTTTGCGCCAAACTGTTCAGAAGAGTTAGCAAGTATCACGAGTACGTATATTAAAGAAAATAATTTAACAGTACCACACATGTTATTGTTGGATAGTCATGGGGTATTAATTAATGCGACTGGAGAAACAGGAGTGATGGCCATCCATAAAGCTTTATCTATTTTAGATACAGTTGAATGGAATGCTGAAATTGCATACAAACAAGCTATTTTTCAAGCGTTAGGCATTACAGATGGTTTTTATTCTAAAGGAGAAAAAATTGGTGATTTGGATGAACTTAAATCAGGAAAAGCAATTTACAATAAGGCTAAAATTGCCGCAGGTGGAGATTAAAAAAGAGAGTACCCTCTCTTTTTTTTATTTTCTAGTGAAGTATATCCAAACACTCACTATTTTGCTAAACGATACCTAACAAATGAAAACGAAAACATTTGAGGTGGAAAGAAAATGGTAAAAATGAAAGTAGCAGTGATGGATGGGATTGGCAAAACGAGTTTTGTCGAACGAGAAATTCCCAAACCGAAGAAAGATGAAGCGTTAGTGAAACTAGAATATGTGGGTGTTTGTGGGTCTGATTTACATTATTATGAGACGGGTGCTATTGGCAATTATGTGGTGGAACCACCTTTTGTTTTGGGACACGATCCTGGCGGGGTGGTCGTTGAAGTGGGTGCGGATGTGACACATCTTGCAGTCGGAGATAAAGTTGCTTTAGAACCGGGGAAAACGTTTGGGAAATGTGACTTTTGTCGGACTGGACGCTATAATTTGTGTCCTGATGTGGTCTTTTTTGCGACACCGCCAATTGATGGTGTCTTCCAAGAATATGTTGCTCATGAAGCAAACTTATGTTTTAAATTGCCTGAGAATGTCGATACAATGTCAGGTGCGTTGATTGAACCGTTGGCAGTTGGTTTCCATGCTCATTTCAAGGAGAAGCAAAAATTGGGCAACGAGCAGTAGTGACTGGATCGGGTGCGATTGGTTTAGTGACATTATTAGCGTTGAAATCGTTGGGATTAAATGAGATTTATGTCGTTGATATCATGGATAACCGCTTAGCTAAAGCCAAAGAATTAGATGTAACGGCAGTGATTAATGGGAAACAAGTTATTGTAATAGGTTTCGGCAATTGGTGAACGCCAATCGAAAATCATGGTTTCACCTGTTTCATTGGTAAAATTGTACCGGTCGAAATAAAACGCATCCGGCGTTTCTTCGCCAACAAAAGTGAGGGTAACTTTACCAAAATAGGGGCTTTTCAATAGTTGTTGTACTTGTTGTAATGTTCGCTCACTTGATTGAATACGGATATTCATTTGATCAATTTCACGATTTTTCATTTCAAGCATGGAGAAAGTATCCAAATTATCTAGGACACTATCAAAGTTGAGACTTATGTCCTTGCTCATTTCTCGTAAGGAGTTGAGACCTTCTTCTTTGGTATTTTGAACGAGTGACTGTAGCGCTTGTTCTGTTTGTAGCAGTTGATGATAAACTTGTGACAAATAATTCTTTTCTTTTTGCAATTCAGTGTTGACCATACACATTCTCCTTTTGTCAAAAAGTTAACAGAACAAGAATTATAGGTGATGTCTGCTTATTTTTCAAGCATTTGCGAAATAATTCATCCAAAATGGCAGTGCAGCACTGATTTCAGTTGGCAAAACAACATAGCGGTTTTTGGCGAGTTGGTCACCAATATAACTATGAAGATAGACAGCAGCTTGAATGGTCGCCAATTCTTTGGGAAATTGGGCTAAAAAACCAGCAAGTATGCCTGCTAAAGTATCGCCCATTCCACCAGTGGCCATCCCAGGGTTGCCTAAAGGATTTTGATAGATACCTGTGTGGTGGTAAATTTCTGTACGGTGACTTTTTAACACTACGGTTGCTTGTAACTGTTGTTGCGCCTGCTGATTTGTCTGTTGATTTTGTTGGTTCATTGGAAGGTTGCTCAAGCGTTGCCATTCCATTTGATGGGGCGTGAATACGGTTTGTTCTGGTACGGTCAAGGTAAACGTGGTATTTGCCAATAATGTAATTGCCGAACCATCAATGACAAGCCATTGTTTGGATTGATGTGCCAAAACAAAAGCCAGCAATTCTTGGCTGTGTTTTTCTAAACCTAAACCGGGTCCAATCAAACAGACATCTGCTGTTGCAAAAACGTCATCGATTTGTTGCTCGTCATACCAATCGACGACCATTACTTCTGGCAGGCGCGCATGTAAGGCAGTGTGGTTTACCGAGTCTGTAATCACGGTAACTAAACCAGCACCAGCGCGGACACAAGCTTCGGCACTCATGATAATTGCTCCGCCATATTGCGCATTGCCCCCAATTAAAACGACCCGCCCAAATGTGCCTTTATGAGAAATTTCGGGACGAGGTTGAATGATGTTGAGACATTTTTCAGTTAGTTGTTTCATAAACGTCAGTCCTTTTTTTAGCGTTACTTTATTATAACTTTTTTCTAAAAAAGAATCTTACGCAAAACTTTTTCACTTTCGATGTTAGAAGTGGTATCATGGAACACGAGATAGAAATTGGAGGGAATCAAATGACAATTGATTGGCAAAAAGAAGTCGATGCACGAAAAGATGATTTGTTGCAAGATTTAATCGACTTATTAAAAGTAAAAAGTGAACGCGAGGACGATAAAGTAACGTCGGATGCACCGTTTGGCCCTGGACCTCGTGATGCACTATTACACATGTTAGCATATGGCGAACGTGATGGTTTTGTCGTGAAAAATGTGGATAACTACGCTGGACATATTGAATATGGTGAAGGCGATGAAACATTGGGCATTTTTGGTCATATGGACGTTGTACCAGCTGGCGATGGTTGGGATACTGATCCATATAATCCAGTTGTGAAGGATAATAAGATTTATGCACGTGGTTCATCAGATGATAAAGGACCAAGTATTGCGGCTTATTATGGCATGAAAATTATTAAAGAATTAGGTTTACCGTTATCAAAAAAAATCCGTTTTGTCGTTGGCTCTGATGAAGAAAGTGGCTGGGCAGATATGGATTATTACTTCGAACATGAAGAAAAACCAGACTTTGGTTTCTCACCAGATGCAGAATTCCCAATTATTAATGGTGAAAAAGGCAATGTTTCAATTGCTGTACATTTACCAAATGGGAATGAAGGCGAGTATACGTTAGAAAGCTTTGTTTCTGGTTTGCGTGCCAACATGGTGCCAGGTACAGCACAAGCAGTAGTGACTGCTCCTGATGCAGATAAAGTAGCAGAATTAACAACAGCTTTTGCCACTTATTTGGAAGCAAATCCAGTGAACGGGACGAGTAGCGTGGATGGCTTAACAGTAACGTTCGATTTAATTGGAAAAGGCGCACACGGTGCAAGCCCGCAAATTGGTATCAATGCTGCCACATTTTTAGCTGTTTTCTTAAACGACTATGCGTTTGCTGGTGGTGCAAAAAACTTTATCCAAGTGGTTGCTCAATACCTTCATGAAGATGTCTACGGCGAAAAACTACACACTGCTTATGAAGATGAAAAAATGGGTAAATTAACTATGAATGCTGGCTTGTTTGAGTTTGCAAAAGACAAAGACCAAGCATTTATTAACTTGAATTTCCGTTATCCTCAAGGGACAACCTTGGAAGCGATTGAAGCTGGTTTACAAGAAACAATCGGTACACTTGGTGCGACGTTCTCGACAGAACCACATCATATGACACCGCATTATGTTCCTCAAGATGATCCATTGGTGAAAACATTATTGGCAGTTTATGAAGAGCATACTGGTGAAAAAGGCTTTGAACAAATTATCGGTGGTGGAACGTATGGACGTTTGTTAAAACGCGGTGTAGCGTATGGCGCAATGTTCCCAGGTTACACAGATACGATGCATCAAGCCAACGAATTTATGTCATTAGATGACTTATTCCGTGCAGCAGTAATCTATGCTGATGCCATTTATCGTTTAGCTAAATAAACAAAAAGCCGATGTGACCACTCACATCGGCTTTTTCATTAGCTTAATACAGCTGCGGCTAACGCTTTTTGAATTTGTGTAATATTTTTATCTTTTCTAAACTGTAATAATTCCGCAGGTTCGACACCACTGGAAATCCAAATTTTTAGTTCTGCATCTAAATCGAAATGCCCTGATGTTTCAACGCTGAAACGTGAAATACTTTTATAAGGAATTGATTTATAGGTCACTTTTTTCCCAGTAATCCCTTGTTTGTCGACAATAATCAAACGATAGTCAGTAAAGACGACTAAGTCACGCACTAATTTAAATGCTAAGTCAACATGTTCATCGGGAATTAGCACATCGGCTAATTGTTTGGTGATTTCTTTATGATTCGCTTCAGTGGCATTGCCCATTAATCCATCAAATAAACCCATCATACATTCCTCTTTTCTTTTATTAGATTGAACGTGTAATATCTAAAACAGTTCCGGTTTTCGTATCAGCTAAAAATTCATAGATAGCTAATTCGCCATCTTCCATGCGAGTGATTCCACCGCTATACGCATTGGAATGAACGGCAAACTTACGTAGCGGTTGTTTTTCAAAATTAATCCATGAACCTTCGATAGGGCCTTCTGTTAGAAAGGCACGTTTGACTTGATCTAAAACATCGTCAGCAGATAATTCTTTACGATTTTTGACCCAGATAGTAGCAGCAATGCCGCTTGCCAATCCAATTGTTGCACCAATTGCTAAACCACTTTTAAAATAATTAAACGGTTGATGTGTTGTCATAACATGACCTCTTTTCTTAAACTCTAATCTAATTACTGTTTATTTTACCATATTATCTGATTTGCGTTATACTGAATAGGTAGTTTTATTAATAAAGGGGGCTCGGTTTGACAATTGTCAAACAAAAAAATGCAAGAAAAAACATTTCAACGAATTAAAGAGTTAACAGAAATGCAAGGTACAAGCGGTTTTGAACACGATGTTCGTGCATACATGCGTAAAGAAATGACGCCACTTGTGGATGAAGTACAACAAGATGGTTTAGGTGGCATTTTTGGGATTCGTCATCATGAAAATGCAAATGCACCACGAGTAATGGTGGCGGCACATATGGATGAAGTTGGTTTTATGATTACGCAAATTACTGATCGTGGGTTGTTTAAAGTGACATCATTAGGTGGATGGAATCCGTATGTTGTTTCGGCGCAACGTTTTACATTGAAAACAGCTAAAGGCGATTATCCTTGTATTTCTTCTTCAATACCGCCACATTTGTTACGCGGAACAGCGGGACAAAAGTCATTGGAAGTGGGAGATATTTTATTTGATGCTGGTTTTGAATCCAAAGAAGAAGCTGCCACTTATGGTGTCCGTTTAGGCGATACGATTGTGCCACAAGTGGAAACAATTAAAACAGCTAACGGCAAGAATATTATTTCAAAAGCTTGGGACAATCGTTATGGTTGTACGGTTGTTTTAGAAGCATTGGAAGCATTAAAAGAAGAACAATTAGGTCATACATTAATTGCTGGTGCCAATGTCCAAGAAGAAGTTGGTTTACGTGGGTCCAAACCTTCTGTCACCAAATTCAAACCGGATTTATTTTTTGCAGTCGATTGCTCTGCTGCGGATGATACAGTGACGAAAAATGGGACTTTTGGCCATTTAGGTGAAGGTACGCTGATGCGTATTTTTGATCCTGGTTTAATTATGTTGCCTCGTTTGAAAGAATACTTATTGGATACAGCAGAAACACATCATATCCCGTATCAATATTTTGTTTCAAAAGGCGGCACAGATGCAGGTGCTGCGCATACTGCAAATGAAGGCATTCCAAGTACAGTGATTGGTGTGGTTGGACGCTACATTCATACCCACCAAACGATGTTTAGCATTGCCGATTATGAAGCAGCACGTGAGATGTTGATTCAAACGTTACGCGGATTAGACGAAAGTACAATCAACACAATTATTGAAGGTAAATAAATTCAAAAAGCTATCTAAATGAAACTAGTTTGGATAGCTTTTTTTCGTGTGGCAAAAGGAGTATACTAAAATTAGCAAATAAGAAAGTAGGCGGT
The DNA here is from genome assembly GCF_029023825.1 of Enterococcus saccharolyticus subsp. saccharolyticus. Taxonomy (NCBI): domain Bacteria; kingdom Bacillati; phylum Bacillota; class Bacilli; order Lactobacillales; family Enterococcaceae; genus Enterococcus; species Enterococcus saccharolyticus. The sequence goes on from NZ_CP118957.1 coordinate 401,512, forward strand.
TGCGTGATTATTCCTAAAAATTTAGAAGAACTTGCAGGATATGTAGAGAATGGAAAAAATGTCTTTTTCTTTACAGCAGATTGGTGTGGCGATTGTCGTTTTATCAAACCGACGATGCCAGAAATTGAAGCGGATTTTCCAGAGTATCAATTTATTGAAGTCGATCGTGACGAATATATGGATGTAGCTTCGGAATGGAATATCTTTGGCATTCCTAGTTTTGTAGTGATTCAAGATGGCAAAGAATTAGGTAGATTAGTGAATAAAGATCGTAAAACCAAAGAAGAAATCGAAACATTTCTTCGTAATCTTTAAATAAAAATTGGAAGGGTGAGCACAATGGAACAAAACTATCAAACAGTTTTAGTCGGTATCGATGGTTCAGAACAAGCAAAAGAAGCCTTTGAAAAAGCGGTGGAAGTTGCCCGTAGAAATAATGGGAAAGTAATTGTCGCAGCGGTTATTGAGCCACAATTACCAACGACAATGGGCTATACACCATTAAGCGATTCTATTTTAGACAAAGAAGAAGACGAAGCGAAAGAAATGATTCAAGAAGCCAAAGAATATGCTGCTTCTGTTTCCTTTAACAATGTAGAGGGCGTTGTGGCTTTTGGTTCAGCAAAAACAGCTTTAGCTCGTGAGTTACCTAAAAAATATCAGGTTGATTTAGTCATGGTTGGACAATCAGGTTTGAATGCAGTGGAACGTTTCATGACTGGAAGTGTTGCTAGCTATATCATTCGTGAAGCGCCATGTGACGTTTTAGTTGTGACACCAACCCATAAAGAAAAGGCTGATTAATCAGCCTTTTTGTTTGTTCTATAAATGAAAAATCGTCTGCCAACGCTCAATTAACGTGTGAGGAACCAAAATAGGAGAATAACCGCAACAATACCGCGAACAACAATGTCTATGGACAAGAAACCAAATAAATTTTGCCAGAATGAACCTTTGTTTTTCATGATAATCCTTTTCTTTTAAATTACAAAGAAAACGCTTTCTTTGTAATTTTATTTATAGCATTTTTTGTGTTCTTGTACTCCGTCTAGAGAATGATTTTGAAAAGAACGCTTTTTTACTAAAAAAAATGCCATGAATAGTGTTTCTGAACGTAAAATTTGTTAAGATAGTTGTCGAAATGAATTTTAGGAGGAAACAATGTGATTTTTGCTTACAATCCCAAATATGTTAGTGATACATTATTAGTGATAACAGAAAATGATAACGGGTTAGAACAAACGGTTGAACGTAAAGGAAACGTGGCTCGTATTCAAACAGAAGATGGTCGTGTAGTTGGTTGGAATTTCTTTGCGATTTCAGATGTGATGACAATTGAGGGGACTGGTCAAGTCACTCTTTCTGATGAACAAGTCGCGCAATTAAATGAATTAATGCGTGACGCTGGTTTTACAGAAGAATTAACACCCGATCATGAACCAAAATTTGTCGTAGGTTTTGTGAAAACGTGTGAACCACATGAAGACAGCGATCATTTGTCTGTTACTGAAATTGAAGTAGACAATGGCGCAACGTTACAAATTGTTTGTGGTGCACCAAATATTCGTAAAGGGTTAAAAGTTGTTGTAGCGAAACCAGGGGCAATGATGCCTGATGGAATGATGATTTGGCCAGGCGAATTACGTGGTGTCGCAAGTTATGGCATGATTTGCTCCGCGAAAGAATTACAATTACCAAATGCTCCAATGAAACGTGGTATTTTGGAATTAGGCAGCGATGCTGTGATTGGCGAAGCATTTCAAGTAGGAAAATAAAAAATAGCGACTCGTTGTCATCAACGAGTCGCTATTTTTTTAGTTTTGTGGTTGAATACTTTGTGTTTGATTTTGGTTATTGATGATAGATTGGTCAACGGATAACTCAACTTTGACTGTTTGTTCTTTGTCTTCACGATAGAACGTTACGTCAATAGTATCACCCACAGATTTGCTATATAGAGCAGAGCGTAATTCAGTGCCGCTACTAATTTCTTTTCCATCAATTTTGGTAATCACGTCATATTGTTGGATACCAGCTTTTTCTGCAGGAGTAGCACTACCAACAGAAGAAACGACGACACCGTTGACGACAGAAGATGGTACTTTTAGAATTTGTTCTTGTTGTTGCGTTGAAATACTACTCAAATCAACCATTGAAATACCTAAAGCTGGGCGAGTGACTTCACCTTTTGTTTCTAGTTGTTCAATGATATTTGTTACATCATTACTTGGAATCGCAAAGCCCATTCCTTCAACACTGACACCGGAACCAGAAGAGCTAGCAATTTTACTTGAGTTAATACCGATAACTTGTCCAGCAACGTTAATTAATGGACCACCGGAGTTCCCTGGATTAATCGCCGCATCGGTTTGGATGGCATTAATACTAATGACTTGTCCAGATTCGTTAGTGTTAGTTACCAAACGATTTAGTGAAGAGATAATCCCTTGTGTAACAGAGTTAGCATAATCAGAACCTAAAGGAGAACCAATCGCGATTGCTGGTTCGCCAACTTTTAATGAATCTGAATCACCAAATGTTGCTACAGTATCAACTTTATCAGAAGCGATTTTTAAGACTGCTAAATCTGTATACGCATCAGACCCAATTAATTCAGCTTTCACCTTAGTACCATCCGTTAAGACAACTTCTAGTCCTTGTTGTCCGTCAACCACGTGGTTATTGGTTACGACATACGCATCTTTCCCATCTTTTTTGTAAATTACACCGCTACCTTCACCGACTGGTTGTAGGTCAGAACTACTTTCTTCTTGTGTTTCAAAAGGATTTAACCATTGACTTTGTGAAGAGCTTGCTTGTAAATTAATGATAGATACCACTGAATTTTGGACTTTTTCAACAGCGGAAGTAATATCGCTATTCACATTGACTTTGACGTTGCTTACTTGGGCATCGCTCGTAGAATCTTTGGTACTTTCGCTAGTAAGTGGTTCATTAGCAGAAGCTGCTTCGTTTGCACCAGTGGCGTAATAAAAACCACCGACACTTAGCATCCCGCCTAAAACGCCTCCTAGTAAACCAATACCAAATTTTTTTAAGACACCATTACTTGTTCTGCGTGGTGTGACATTTTTTTTAGCCATGAGTATGTACCTCCTATTTAGTTTTCTTATAATTATTATAATATTAATTTCTGAATATAGTCTACTGCTAGACTTTGAACAAAATATGAAAAAGATACGCACAAAAATCTCTAAAATCATGAAAAATAGTTGTGACCAGTGTTTTTTAATAACCTGTGGATAAATCTGTGCAAACTGTGGATAACTTTATGGGGAAACATGTATAATAGAAGAATCAGGACTAAAGGGAGAATCACCATGAATATTAAAATTATCACTGTCGGGAAACTAAAAGAAAAATACCTCGTGCAAGGAATTAATGAATACGTGAAACGTCTAGGTGCTTATGCCAAACTTCAATTAATTGAAGTTCCCGATGAGAAAGCACCGGAGAATTTAAGTGAAGCAGAAATGTTACAAGTAAAAGAAAAAGAAGGGCAACGGATTTTAGCTAAGATTAAAGACCAAGAATATGTCTATGCATTGGCGATTGAAGGTAAAAATCCTAGCAGTGAAGAGTTTGCCAAACAGATTGATCAACTAGGCATTCAAGGAAAAAGCCAAGTTGTTTTTGTCATTGGTGGATCGTTAGGTTTAAGCGAAGACGTCATGAAACGTAGTAACGTGCAAATCTCATTTGGCAAAATGACGTATCCTCATCAATTAATGAAATTGATTTTAGTGGAACAAATTTATCGCGCATTTCGAATTAATACGGGCGGTCCGTATCATAAGTAAGGATAAATTTAGAAATAAACTGCAAAAAAAACTATCAATGTTTAAAATTAATCATTGATAGCTTAAACAGATAGCGTCAATAATTTTGTGTAAATAAATCGTTCTTCTGCAAAATAATTAGTTACTCAGTAAACATTGAAACTAATGTATCGGTTACTTGTTGGAAACCTTTATGGCTTCTGTTTAGAAATTTTTGATTGTATGTATCAAAAATGCTGACTAGAAAGCGTTCTAGTGATTCTTCATTTTGAAACTGCTCTTTTTTGCGGCTGTACTTTTTAATTTGCTTATTGAAAGACTCGATTAGATTGGTTGAGTAAATGGTTCTACGAATACTGGGCGAAAACTCGAGAGTGTAAAGACAAAGAATTATACGAACAAGGATAGTTATCTGTGAATGAAAAAACTACACTGTCTGACTGAATCAACATAGTGTAGTTTTTAAACGAAATCGATTCATGATTAATACGTAATCCAAACTTCATTCATCCCAGAATTTTTGGTGATACCATCTGTTAAAGCAAGTCGAGAGGAATACGAAAGATACCCATAGAAGACCTGTGTCCCACCTTGATTATCCCATTGAACCGTAATTCTAACATTTGACGTGATTTCTTTTTTTGAAGGTAAATCAATTGGATACAACTCGTCGGTGTTATAGCTTAGGGCACTTTCAGAGGCAGCTTCAATAGTTGCTGTCCCGAAATATTGCGTTCCATCATAATTGCTTTGAGTTACACTACCGTTTGCGGAAATCGTTAAACGACTTTGTTTTTGTGATTGTTGAGAGTAATAAAACATATACGTGTTTGCCCATTTCGCTAAATCACCAGTAAAACCTGAGCTGGCATTTGCAGACGATGGATTATTTTGGGTAGTTGTTTTCTTGTTTTCTGCTTGAATATTTTCATTATTAGAGGCTGATAATTTTTCAACGGCTTCTTTAATGGACGAAAATTCTAGCTTTGCTAGCGCACTCACTGGAATCGAAGCGAGTTTGAGTTCAGAATCTTTGTATTTTCCATCAACATTTAGCTTTTTTGCTTCAGCAATTATTTCGTCGTATTGACTTAATTCGTCATTGGAGCTAGTAGCTGTTGTCGAAGCAGGACTTGTCGAAGTGATTGTTGAATGATTGGTCGCTATTTCAGGTGTTTTGGTTTGAAACAGATTAAATAATAAAAATAGTCCAATCGCAATGACAGCTATCAATAAAACAACAATTACGACAAAGGATGTATTCTTCCGCTGGGTGTTACTAGTAGTTACTCGTGACATAGTAGTTGTGTCGGTTAATCGTTCTCCACATGCATGGCAAAATTGTGCATTTGTATCATTTTCAGCGTGGCAATTCTGACAAATTTTCAACATAAACTCCCCCAATACTGATTTAATTGTTACTACTATCCTATCACAAACGCTCGATTTATTGATGTTAATAAAGTAAATAAGTTATTTCTTCTTAGTGGGGATTTCCCAGACATTTTTAAAATCGTAATACCCAGCAACATTCATCGGATTATTATGAAGCATCGTATGAACGAGATTTTGTTTATGTGGGTGGATGATATAAATCAGAAAATAATTATCAATCAACCAACGATCAATTTCTTGATAGAGTGTCCATCTTTTTTCTGTATCTTGTTCAAATTTGAAATGCGTCACTTTTTCTTGTAAGTGATTTTGATTTTCTGTAGATAAAAAACGTTGCAACAATAGTGTCCCATTCGTACAAAAATCAAGGAAAGACAGTTCGTCATCGGACATCGGAATATCACCAATCATCACCATATCCATGTTTTTTTCCATACTCGACGTGAAAAATTCCTTATTAAATGTAAATGGGATTCGTTTAAAGGAAATGCCAATTTTTTCTGCTCTTTTTTGGAGCCATTCCGATTGATGAATAGCTTTTTGGAACATCGGGAGATAACCTAGATGAAGTGTTTCTCCATTGTAAGTTGATTTCTTTAAGGCTGCTTTCGCTTTAGTCAGTGATTTATGAAGGAGAGCAGATTCTTTAGGAAAATAACGACTAGCAGGACTCCCCAAGTCTGCTCCTAAGTCTTTTAGTAGTTGTTGATTATCCAATAAATGATAGAGTGCTTCACGAAAATGCAAATCATTAACCACCGTGTCGCGTTTTTGATTAAAGATGAGAAATTCAACACCAATATTATTGGTTTGGACTTGTTCGTAATCAGTTAGTTTAGAAGAATCCGTAAAATCAATGAAAAATTCAATTTCATCAATCAAAGCGCGGAAGCCATAATAGTGATCGAATGCTTTTAAAGAAACTGTCGTCGTACCATAATGATTCAATTTAAATGGACCGCATGAAATGAATTTCTTTTCATCAAAAGGAATATCCTCAGGTAAAATGATGCAACTATGGTTTGCTAACAAATGACCAAAAAATGGTTCAGAATGTTCAAGATGAAAGACAATTTCGTAGTCAGAAATCAATTCGATTTGTTGAATATTCTTCAATTGGGTAAAAGTGTTGGCACCTTTTTGCATACAGCGCGTGATAGTATAAGCTACGTCTTGACTAGTTAAGGTTTTACCATGATGAAATTTCACGCCTTTTCGGAGGAAAAATCGCCAAGTACATGCATTGTTTTCAATCGACCAGTGATGGGCGATTGCGGGAGCAAGTTTCCTTTCATTGATTGTGACTAATGTATCGCCCAATTGTTTTAAAATAAACGATTCGCGATAAACAGCTGCTTTAATTGGATCAATGGTGGTTAAAGGACGATGGATAATGACTGGTAATTTGATTTCAGCACTGGCATTTTCTTGCAGACCAAATAGAGATTGGATTTTTTCATAGTAACGATCAAAAAAGTGAGTAGGAAAGCCGAAATCTAGTAAATTTAATATACCTGAAATATCATTCGTTGCTAGTAGTTGTTGCAGTATTTGGTCTAAATCATCTTTTAAAGAGTGAGTAAATACGATTTTTGAGGGATTCCCACGTCCTTTTCCGGGGATGTAGTGAAGAGATCCTTGCTCTTGCAACATATTTAAACGACGTTTTGTCTGTTTTGGGGTACATAACCATTGGTCACTTAGTTGCTGCAATTTAAAGTAATGGGGTTCGTCTGCTTGGAATAGGGCACGTAATTGAAAATAAATCGGATTCATCAGACACCTCCTAATGCCTAAAAGGGGACATTTTTATTTATATTGTCCATTTTTCATTCTATTTTTCTCTTTTATAATAGCTGATACGAGAGAGGAAGTGAAGCAGATGTTTCAATCATTGCATCCGAATATTCAATTACGTATTGTGATTCAGTTTCTAAGTAAAGTTGTTAGTTCGATGATTTTTCCGTTTATTGCCATTTATTACACAGAAAAATTCGGAGCAAGTATTGCGGGCGTTTTGGTATTGGTCAATGTCATTGTCAGTTTCTTGGCGGGAATTTATGGCGGGCATTTAACAGACGTCTTTGGACGAAAAAAATTAATGGTGATTGGAGAAAGTATTAAATTAGTTGCCCAAGTGGGGATGGTAATTGTCAATTCTCCTTGGTTACAATCGCCAATCAGCATGTATGTTTTGATTTTAGTCACCTCTATTACGAGTGGATTAATTGCACCGGCAAGTGAAGCGATGTTGGTGGATGTTAGTACGGAAGAAAATCGGAGTTTTATGTATTCAATGACGTATTGGACGACGAATGTATCACTACTTATTGGAATGACTATTGGTGGTTGGTTATTTCAATCCCATTTAATGGAATTATTACTTGCGTTAGTTTTATTGAGTATAGTGACGTGGTTTATTACTTGGCGTTTTATTTCTGAAACCTATCAACCGACAGAGAAAAAAACACAAATTGGCTTGAGGGATGTTTTAAGAAAATATCGAGAGGTTGCTCAAGATCGTCGTTTCTTATTGTTTACCATTGGTGGTATTTTGATTTTGGGTATTGAATTCCAACGAACAAATGTCATTTCTGTACATATGGCAAATGAATTTGTTGCGACGAATTTTTTTGGTACAGCAATGGATGGTGTGAAAGCATTGAGTCTGATGACAGCGATTAATACATTAATGGTTATTTTCTTTTCTGTTCCTGTAGGACAATGGTTGAATCGTTTTACTTCAACAGGAATTTTATATGTAGGCTTCTTATTATTTGGAGCAGGTTATGCACTAAACGCAGTTGCTGTACACTTGCCCCTTATCATTGGTGCCACGATTCTTTTAACCATTGGAGAACTCATTTACACACCTAAACGCCAAGCTATTATGGCTCAAATGATGGATTACGAAAAAAGAGGAAGTTATTTAGCGTTTAATGGAATCATTTTTCAACTAGGGAAGGTCGTTGCCGCTATGACGTTAATGTTTTCTCATTTAGTATCAACAATGGTCGTTGGTTTATCTATTTTTGGCTTAGCCATTGCTGGTAGCTTCTTTACGTATGTAGCCTTGCGAAAAGAATGAAGAAGTGGTTGTAAGCTAAAGTAAAATAAGACAAAACTATCCGAACACTAAAGATTGAGTCGCGCAAATGCTCGTGAGTTTGCCACTATCTTTAGTGTTCGGATAGTTTATTGTTAAACGGACTTAGGTTAAAGTTTCTAATCGTTGTATTTGTTTTTCCACGTGAGCTGTTCAGTCTGTTTAATAAAAAAAGAAGTGTTTAAACAGATAAAGAGCGTTGTAAAGCTTGTTAAACCAACTAAAAATAGAGCTAAGAAATTGGCACGAAATTTGCTTTTATAAAAGTAGGAGGTGAACGTATGAAAAGAAAATATTTGTTAGCAAGTCACGGAAGATTAGCGGAAGGGTTCCAAAGTTCCTTAACTATTCTAGCGGATAAAGGAAATGATTTTCAAGTCATCAATGCTTATATGACAGACGAGGACTATACTCCAGAAATCATTGCGTTTATTCATTCTATAAATGAAGAAGAACAAGCAGTTATTTTTACAGATTTATTTGGCGGTAGTGTGAATCAAAAAATAGTGACAGAAGTTATGAAGGATAAAAAAGAAAATATATTTGTCATTTCGAATGCCAATTTAGCCATTATTTTATCAATTCTGTTTGCAGGAGATGAGAAATTAACACATGAAGGTATTCAAGCATATATTGCAGACAGTCAAGTCACTTTAGTACCAACAACATTTATTCAAGAGGAAGAAGAATCTTTTTTTTAGGAGGAAATAGATATGATTACACAAATTAGAGTGGATGACCGTTTAATTCACGGACAAGTAGCGGTTGTATGGACCAAAGAATTGAATGCACCATTATTAGTCGTAGCAAATGATGAAGCAGCAAAAAATGAAATGATGCAAATGACATTGAAAATGGCTGTGCCAAATGGAATGAAATTATTGATTCGTTCGGTAGATGACGCCATTAATGTATTTAATGACCCACGCGGGAAAGACCATCGCATTTTTGTGATTGTTAATTCGGTCTCTGATGCAACAAAAATTGCACAAAGTGTCCAAGATATTGAAACGGTAAATGTAGCAAATGCCGGAAGATTTGATAAATCTGATCCAAAAGACAAAACGATGCTTTTTCATAGCGTGCAATTAAATCCACAAGAATTACAATCTGCTCGTGATTTATCCGAACTCACACATGTGAAAAGCTACAATCAAGTCTTACCTAGCAATCCACAATTAGATTTGAAAAAAGCGCTAGATAATTTATAGCATCACATAATAAGGAGGAAAAGGTATGTTAATGCATGCAACAATGGCAGCGTTAAGTGTATTTATCTGCTTTGCAGGTAACTATTTAACTGGACAAAGTATGATGGAACGTCCATTGGTAGTTGGCTTAGTGACGGGACTATTAATGGGAGATATTAAAGTAGGAATTTTGATGGGGGCTTCTTTAGAGGCTGTCTTTATGGGAAATGTCAATATTGGAGGAGTTATTGCGGCAGAACCGGTAACAGCAACTACATTGGCGACGACTTTTGCGATTATCTCAAATATTAATCAAGAAGCAGCAATGACACTGGCAATTCCAATTGGGATGTTAGCGGCGTTTGTCGTTATGTTTTTGAAAAATGTTTTTATGAATATTTTTGCACCAATTTTGGATAAAGCTGCGCGGGAAAACAATCAAGGAATGATTGTGACGCTTCATTGGGGCACCTGGGTGATTTATTATTTAATTATTGCGTCAATTTCTTTCTTTGGAATTGTTGCAGGAAGCGGTCCAGTAAACACTTTGGTCGAAAATATTCCCCAAGCATTGATGAATGGTTTGAGTGCAGCGGGTGGTTTATTACCAGCAGTAGGTTTTGCGATGTTAATGAAATTACTCTGGGATAATAAGTTAGCTGTTTTTTACTTATTAGGCTTTATTTTAACAGCCTATGTGCAATTGCCGGCAGTGGCTGTAGCTGGCGTAGGGATTGTCATTGCAGTGATGATTTCACAACGTGATTTTGAATTAGCACATCTACCTGCTTCACATAAAGCGAGTGGGACAATGAGTCAAGAAGAGGAAGAGGAGGACTTTTTCGCATGAAATTAAAAGAAGGCTTAACGAATGAAGACAAAAAAATGATGCGTTCAGTATTCTGGCGCTCATGGACGATGAACATTAGTCGTACTGGAGCAACGCAATATCATGCAGTTGGTGTAATGTATACACTAATGCCAGTTATTAATCGTTTTTATAAAACGAAAGAAGAAAAAGCTGATGCGCTAGTTCGTCATACGACATGGTTCAATGCTACGATGCATATTAATAATTTTATCATGGGATTAGTAGCTGCTATGGAACGTCAAAATAGTGAAGAAGAATCGTTTGATGATAGTTCCATTACTGCGGTAAAGGCTTCATTGATGGGACCTTTGTCTGGAATTGGGGATGCCTTTTTCTGGGGAATTTTACGAGTAATTGCAGCTGGAATTGGTATTTCAATTGCTAGTACCGGTTCAGCAATGGGGGCTATTGTTTTTCTAGCTCTTTATAATATTCCGGCGTTTATCATCCACTATTATGCTTTATATTCTGGATATTCGGTAGGAGAAACGTTTATTCAACGAATGTATCAAAGTGGCGGTATGCAAATTTTGACAAAAGCTTCTAGTTTATTAGGATTAATGATGATGGGAAGTATGACAGCTTCAAATGTTAAGTTTAAAACGATTTTAGAAGTAGGGGTAAAAGGTAGCGAAGAAGTTATGATGATCCAAGATTATTTAGATCAACTTTTTGTTGGTTTGGTTCCCTTGATTGTCACATTACTTGCTTTTTGGTTACTTCGAAAAAAAGTTAATGTTAATGTAGTTATGTTTGGTATTATGTTCTTAGGAATTATTTTAGGCTTATTAGGAGTCTGTTAATTCAGTGACGTGAGAGATTTCTCTCACGTCTATTGTGTTATTATTTAAAGTTGAAAGAGGTGGTATTCTTATGCGTGAAGAGACGTATCATAAGCTAATGAATATTTTTACTGAATCTACGGAAGGATTAACCACTGTTGCAGTTGCTGAAAAAATTGGTTTAAGTCGTTCTGTAACAAGTTTATATTTGAATCAATTATTACAAGATGGAGAAATTATTCAGACAGGCAATAAACCTGTCTATTGGCAAAAAGCAGGTGTTTATGAAGGTGTAGATGTATTTTCTCAATTTATTGGTAGCCAAGGCAGTATGCAACAAGAAATTGAGAAATGCAAAGCGGCAATTTTATACCCACCCTTAGGATTGCCAGTATTGTTACATGGAAATAGCGGTGTAGGCAAAAGCTTTTTAGCACGTTTGATTTACGATTATTTAAAAGAACGACAAGTAGCAAGTGCCAAGAACTTTTTCGTACTTAATTGTGCTGACTATGCCAACAATCCAGAGTTGCTTTCGTCCATGCTTTTTGGGCATCGCAAAGGTGCTTTTACAGGTGCAAACGAAGAGCGAAAAGGCCTATTGGCACAAGCAAATGGCGGTGTATTGTTTTTAGATGAAGTTCATCGACTTTCTCACGAAAATCAAGAGAAGTTGTTTCAATTTATGGATACTGGGAAATTTCGACCAGTCGGTGAAGATGAAATGACAGAAAGCGCAAATGTTCGCTTATTATTTGCGACAACCGAGATCCCAGAAAATGTATTATTGCCTACGTTTTACCGTCGCATTTCAGTGGTTATTGAATTACTTTCGTTTCATCAACGACCAATTTATGAACGTGCAGCATTATTACGTCATTTGTTTTGGCGTGAAACCAAGCGAATTGGTCGTGCGATTAAAGTAAGTCATGTGGTTTTTAATGAATTGATTGAAAAAGAATTTTCTGGGAATATTGGTAGTTTAGTCAATGAAGTACAGATGTATTGTGCAAATGCTTTAAGAAAACAAGAAAAAGAAATCATTATTGGGGACATCACGGATGAATTGATTGAAATCTGTCAGGAAAACAATGAATTATATGTGCAACAAGAATACCAACAAAAGATTGTCACTAAGTTAGAAACGCTGTTAGCCAATGAACAAAATTTGCTCGCATTAAGAGAAAAAATTCAACAATTAGATCAAGCATATTTGTTAGATAATTGGCAGATGATGAACCATGTACTCCCAGCAGAGATTTATCGCGTTGTGCAACATAATAATAAACAAATGTTAGATAATGAAGCTCTAACATCAGAAGCACTACAAAGTGTGGTGCGAATCGTACACTTGGTCAGTGAATATGGAAAAATTCCAAATGTAATACCACTTTATCAACTACTGAAGCAACAATATCCACGCACTACATTACTTTGCGGTTATTTAACTGAAGGAATCTCTAATGAACTGAAAGCAATTACTCAAAGCTTATTAGCAGTTATGTTATTGGAGCAAGTATCAGAGGAAATCCGTTACCAAGCATTATTAGTCGCTCATGGCAATGCTACGGCAAGTAGTATTCAAGGTGTCGCTAACAAATTATGTGGGGAGTATGTTTTTGATGCTATTAATATGCCACTAACCTCTTCAGTCCATGATGTGATTCATCAAGTGAAATTATGGTTATCTGAAAGAGACACTTCAGAAGGGGTGATTATGCTTGTTGATATGGGTTCATTAACCCAGCTTTATAAAAGCTTGAAACCTCAAATTTTAGGAGAATTATTGGTTGTTAATAACTTAACGACATCTTATGCTCTTGAAATTGGCCAGCAATTAGTTGTTAATTATCCATTCTATGAGATTGCTAAAATTACTGAAAAGGAATTTAAAACGGAAGTTCAATATTTTGAAGGATTTGCTGTCGAAAAAAATATTTTAATTTCAAGTCTCTCGGGTCGTGATGTGTCGAAAAAAATTCGAGCTATCTGTGACAAATATTTTTATACAGATATAAAAAAAATTGTGCTTAATTTTAATGATTTAATGAATACATTAAATCGAGCCCAAGAAGAAGAGAACTATTTAAAAGAGACGTCTTTAATTGTGACGACAACTTATTTAGATAAAGAAACCGAAGTGCCAAATTTAAATTTATTAGATGTAGTTGATGAGGATGCAGAGGAACACTTAAATCATGTCTTGAAAAATTTAATGCATCCAAACAATATTCCGAATTTTATTCAAGAATCCATTCATTTTTTCTCAAAAGAAGGGCTATCTGAGAAGTTGGAATTTTTAAATCCGGATGTGATTATTCGCCAAGTAGAAGATGTGACCGAAAAAAGTGAGAAACGCTTTGATTTAAAATTAAGCGCCAAGATGAAATTTAATCTAACCATGCATCTTGCTTTAATGATTGAACGAACAATTTTAGGAGGAGCGGATTATCCGTTACCAGAGAAAATTGAGACGTTAAAGATTGCTAAAAAGCCATTTTATCAAAATATGAAAAGTATTTTATATACTTTAGAGAAATTCTATCGGATTGAAATTTCTGATTGGGAGTTATATGTTTTGTATGAAATTCTTACTAGTTAATGCTTTCTAATCTTTGATATACTCTCTAAAAGTGTAATTTGTTGATAAATCAGCAAATTACTATGTACTTAATGGAGACAGAAGTTACAATCGATGCAAATTTTGTTGGCTATCAAACGATTCAAGTGAACTCTGAATTAAAGACTATTCATTTGCTTTGGTAAAAAGTATTGGACAGGATGTCTATTTTGTGAGAATGTAGTAGTATTTCTGATAAAATAAATGACAATAAGGAGTAAAACAATCACTATGAGAAATATAAAATTAACCATCGAATATGATGGCAAACGTTATCTTGGCTGGCAACGACTTGGGGATTCAGATAAGACAATTCAAGGGAAAATTGAAGCAATTATTACCCAAATGACCGGTGAAAAAATTGAGATTATTGGTTCTGGAAGAACAGATGCAGGTACACATGCTAGAGGGCAAGTTGCCAATTTTAAAACCAATACAACGCTAAGTCGTGAAGAAATTCTAGACTTTATGAATCGTTATTTACCGCAAGATATTGTGGTTAAAAAAGTCGAAGAAATGCCGGAACGCTTCCATGCACGTTACAATTGTATTGGCAAACAATATAGTTACTATATTTGGAATAATCCAATTCCTTCTGCGTTTGAGCGCCATCGTAGTTTCCATGTACCCCAAGAACTAGATATTGACAAAATGAATCTAGCTTGTGAGAAATTATTGGGAAAACATGACTTTATGGGATTTTCGGCATTGAAAAAGACGAAGAAATCTACAGTTCGCACGATTGAGGAACTTTCTATTCAACGTGAAGGCAGTCTATTACATGTTACTTTTGTTGGCGACGGTTTCTTGCATAAAATGGTGCGAATTATTACCGGAACCTTAGTCGAAATTGGTGCTGGTAAAATGGAAATTGACGAAATTGATGCTATTTTTGAAAGTAAAGTACGTCAACATGCCGGAGAAACAGTTCCAGCCCAAGGATTATTTTTGGATGAAGTATTTTATAAATAAGAAAAAGCCTACTGTTCGCAGTAGGTTTTTTTAGTTAGTGTGATGAAACGGTTTCATTTTTGGCAAGATTCTTTTATTATTATAGAAAGAAGGAGGGTAGAAATTTACAAAAATCGACCGATTATATATAAATAAGGGCAATAAAAAAATATGTTTGTAGCAGAAAAAGACCACAAAGGAGTGGAAAAAGTGAATCGTGTGACAAAATATGGGGCAATTTTGATGTTAGGGGTATCCTTGTTGGGAATTTAGTTAAGTTTTCATCCAGCAATTGTTAGTAAAGGAAAATCAACATTATTTAGTATCTGTTTGTTACTTATTGCTTTTGCGCTTTATCTGATAGTTAACGGAAAGAAACTAAATGATCGAGATGACGTGTAAGGAATAACCATGATGATTGACAAGTTCGTCGATTTTTATTATTCTAGTAAAAATTAATCAAGAATAATTTTCGTATAACTCCAATAATATGGTTTGGAGGTCTCTACCAGGAACCGAAATTCCTGCTTACGAAGAAGATGCATGTGGTGTATTTTCTTCGTAAGCAGGAATTTTTTTATTGAGTAATACGTGAGGAGGATATCGATGTATTCACTACCAAAAATTGAGTTACATTGCCATTTAGATGGCAGTCTACGCGTGGAAACAGTGCGAGACATTGCACGTAAAGAAGGAATTGAACTGCCTACGTATCAAGTAGCCGAACTAAAAAAAATGTTGGTTGCACCGTTTGAATGTACGTCATTAGTAGAATATTTACAACGTTTTGCTTTACCAAATGCAGTGATGCAAACCAAAGAAAGTTTGCAACGAATCACGTTTGAATTATTTGAAGACGCTGCGAAAGAGAATGTAAAATATTTAGAGGTTCGTTTTGGTCCATTATTACATGTCTTAAAAGGCTTAACGTTGACAGAGGTCATCCAAAGCGTGATTGATGGGATGCGCCAAGCAGAAGCTCGTTATGAAATAAAAGGCAATATTATTTTGTCTTGCTTACGTTCGATGTCAGTGGACAGTGTATTTGACGTGGTGGAAGCTGGCAAAAACTTTTTGGGAAAAGGTGTCGTGGCAATTGATTTATGCGCGATTGAAGAAGTAGGGTTTTGTGAACGTTTTGTCGCACCGATTGCTTTAGCGAAAGAATATGGGTATCGAGTAACCATTCATGCTGGGGAGACAGGTAGTGGGAAAAACGTTTCTGATGCAATCGAATTATTGGGAGCAGAACGGATTGGTCATGGCGTATTTATCAAAGATGATCCATTTGCTTATCAACTGGTGAAAGAACGTCAAATCGTTTTAGAGATGTGTCCAACAAGTAATGTTCAGACCAAAGCTGTCCAAAATTACCAAGAACATCCTATTTATCAGTTTTACCAAGATGGAATTCCGGTCACTATTAGTACGGATAATCGCACCGTTTCAGATACGACAATGACCAACGAAATGGTCTGCGTGCAACAAGCTTTGATGATGGACGAACCAATGTATCAAGCGATTTACCAGACTAGCGTCGTTGCTGCTTTTGCAAGTGATGAAGTCAAAGCATGGTGTTTGGCGCAATATCCTAAAAAAGGCAATTGACAAACGACCGATTGATTGGTACTGTTAGTAAAAATTAAATTCATTCTTATCCAGAGAGGCGGAGGGAACTGGCCCAACGAAACCTCAGCAACAGGTCCTAAAGATACTGTGCTACTTCCAGTGGGTGGTTCCCAGATAGATGAGAGCAACAGATTGTTTATCCAGTACACTCATTTTTGAGTGTACTTTTTGTTTTTTCTGGATAGAAAAAAGGAGAAATGTTGATGGAAAATCAAGGAGAAAATAATTTTCAAAGAAAAATGCAAACGCGACATCTGATTATGTTGTCGTTAGGTGGGGTTATTGGTACAGGTCTCTTTTTGAGTTCGGGTTATACAATTCAGCAGGCAGGACCATTTGGCACGATTGTGTCGTATTTGATTGGTGCATTGGTTGTGTACTTAGTCATGTTATGCTTAGGCGAATTAACTGTTCATATGCCTGAAACAGGTGCGTTTCATCATTTTGCAACAGAATATATTGGTCCTGGAACCGGCTATACAGTTGCTTGGTTATATTGGTTAACATGGACGGTAGCGTTAGGTTCCGAATTTACTGCGGCAGGTATGTTAATGCAGCGATGGTTCCCATCAATTAATGTGTGGGTTTGGAGTGCGTTTTTTGCGATTTTAATTTTTGTATTGAATGTGTTGACTGTGCGTTTATTCGCAGAAACGGAATTTTGGTTTTCATCCATCAAAGTAGTCGCTATTTTGTTGTTTATTGTTTTAGGTGGATTGGCGATGGTAGGTGTGATTCCGATGCAACACGCAGATACGGCACCTTTGTTGACAAACTTTTTTGAAGCGGGCTTATTTCCAAATGGTGTTTTTGCAGTGATTACGACAATGTTAGCAGTTAATTTTGCTTTTTCAGGGACCGAGCTTATTGGGATTGCGGCAGGTGAAACGGAAAATCCTCAAAAAACTGTTCCCAAAGCGATTCATATGACATTATGGCGTTTAATTATTTTCTTTATCGGGACTATTTTTATTTTATCTGCGTTATTACCAATGGATGAGGCGGGTGTGTTAGAGAGTCCGTTTGTCGCAGTGTTTGACCGAATTGGTTTGCCATATGCCGCAGACATTATGAATTTTGTGATTCTAACGGCAATTTTATCAGCAGCGAATTCTGGTTTATATGCTTCATCCAGAATGTTGTGGTCATTAGCAAATAAACAAACCATTTCACCGATGTTTGCTAAAATTAATAAGCATGGTGTACCTATTAATGGGGTTATTTTCAGTATGTTAGGCGGTTTACTGGCCTTGTTTTCGAGTATTATTGCACCAGATACGGTATATATTGCTTTGGTGTCTATTTCAGGCATGGCCGTGGTAGTTGTATGGATGAGTATTAGTGCGTCACAATTTTTCTTCCGTCGTCGCTTTTTAAAAGAAGGTCATTCTGTTGATGAGTTACTCTACCGTACGCCACTTTATCCAGTTGTACCGATTGTATCCTTTTTATTATGTTTGGCTGCTTGCATTGGGATAGCCTTTGATCCGACTCAACGGATTGCGTTGTTCTGTGGGATTCCTTTTATTGCTTTTTGTTATGCAAGTTATTATGTGACCCAAGGGTTAAAGAAACGAGGGAGAAAAAATGGCTAATACTCAGCCAATTGCTACGATTTTGAATCAGCAAAAAATTGTTCTATTAGACGGTGCGTTAGCGACAGAATTAGAAACACATGGTTGTGTACTAAATGATGCGTTGTGGTCAGCACGTGTTTTATTGGAAAATCCAGAGCTTATTTATCAGGTGCATTATGATTATTTTAAAGCCGGTGCAGATGTGGCGACGACTGCGAGCTATCAAGCAACTGTCGCAGGATTTATAAATCGAGGGATGACAGAAAAAGAAGCCATCGATTTGATTAAGCAAACAGTGATATTAGCCAAACAAGCACGCGATGACTTTTGGCAAGTGAACGAGAGTCAGCGTCCCAAACCGTTTGTCGCAGCTTCTATTGGACCTTATGGCGCATTTTTAGCCGATGGTTCAGAATATGTGGGAAATTATGGGGTGTCTGATGAACAGTTAGTAGATTTTCACCGTCAGCGGATGCAAGTGTTAGTTGAAGCTGGTGCAGATATGTTTGCTTTTGAGACGATTCCTTCCTTCCAAGAAGCACGAGTGTTGAGTGAATTAGTCAAAGAATTTCCAACAATGACGGCGTGGTTATCCTTTTCTATTAAAAACGCAACAGAAATTAGTGATGGAACGTCTTTAACAAAATGTGCGATGGCTTTTGAAGCAAACGAACAAATCAGTGCGATTGGTGTCAATTGTGCACCGACTACTTCGGTTACCCAAGCAATCCAAGTATTGCATGGTGTGACGCAAAAGCCCATCATTGTTTATCCGAATTCTGGTGAAACCTACCATCCAGAAACCAAAACCTGGGATGGGTGTGAAACTGGTGAATCCTTTGATCAATTATCCGTAGAATGGGTACGCGCAGGTGCAAAAATTATTGGTGGTTGCTGTCGCACAACACCGCAAGATATTCTGGCTCTTGCGAACAAATGGCGTAATTAATCGCTTCACGTTATAATCGAAAAAAGGAGGTTATCGCAATGACGAATTTAATTGAGATAACAAAAATTTTGACAGAGAATGATGCAGAAGCAGTGGGAAATATCACACTTTTAGTGGAACAACCAGAAAAATTTGTCTAGCAATATCCAGAGTGAATCGAAAATATGGAATTGTCACCAGATGATGAAGCAGATATTTTAACTGCCTATTGGTTGACAGGTTATGACACAGTAGCTGATTTTGGGGCATATATTGATTGGAAAGAATGGTCAGAAGAAATTATTGCTCAATTAGCACCCGGTGTACGTAAAAAAGGGTATTCCATCGATTTAAATGCAGTGCCGATAATTGAGGACGAAACCACCGATGTTTTTTTAGAACGATTAAAAAATTATCTCAAACAACATGACTATACCTTAGCGTTTTGGGATATTGGTGGCGATAGCTATCATTTGTATATTACTCCTAAAACATCGTTTGCACACTTGGAAGCTTTAGGCAAAGAAAGTTTTATCTCATTTTTTAACACGTATGAATGAAGGTGTTGAACGTTGCGTACAGAAGAAATTCTTCCAGAAATTTATAATTTGATTCTGGCAAAAGGAACACGTGAAGGGGAAAGAACGCAACTAATGCTTGCGAAAGATGCCCTAGAACAAGCGGAAAATCCGTACGAAGCAATGGAAAAGTTGAAAGTGGCATTTCGTCCACTTGCTTTACGCCATAACTTGACACCGGATGTCATGGATTTCTATTTGAAAATGACGGGCGAATCAGTGGATACAGCGTTGTATGATTTCACCAAGCATAAAAGTGAAGCGGCGTTTCAAGAACGTACTATTTTTGCCGGCGGTTGTTTTTGGTGTATGGTTGAACCTTTTGAAGCAAAAAAGGGCATTGTTTCTGTATTATCGGGTTATACGGGCGGACAAATAGCCGATCCAACGTATGACCAAGTGAGCAGTGGTTTAACAGGACATGTCGAAGCCGTCGAAATTATTTTTGATACGCGCGTCATTAGTTACCGTGAGCTGGTTGACTTGTATTGGCAAATCACTGATCCAACTGATGCGTTGGGACAATTTCAAGACCGAGGGAGTCAGTATCGTCCGATTATTTTTGTTCAAACAAACCAACAACAACTAGCCGAACAAACCAAACACGAAGAAGCAATCAAATACAAACAACCGATCGTCACTGAAATTCGCCCAGCAACAGTTTTTTATCCAGCTGAAAATTACCATCAAGCATTTTATAAAAAGCAACCCAAACGTTACAAAGCAATGAAACGAGCAAGACAACAATTGCTGACCTATCAAACTTGGAAACGTAGGTTGGGATTGTGAAAAAAACAAGCGAATCTCCATAAGAGACGTCGCTTGTTTTATTTTTGACTCGTCGTTCCTTCCCATAAAGAAATGGGCAAAATATATTCAGTGTCGGTGGCTTCTTTTTTGAGACGTTGTTTTAACACTTGAATGGCAGTGGTGGCTATGTCATCAATTGGTTGAATGATGGTGGTTAAATTTGGCAAAATACTGCGGGTAATCGTGGTCCCATCATAGCCAATAACGAGCAAGTCTTCTGGAACACGTCGTTTTAATTCTTGGGCAACTTGTAAAATCAATGCGGCATCAACATCATTGGAAGCAAAAATGGCTTCGACATCCGGATAAGTTTCAAAGAGCTCATGGAACAACCGCTTTTTTTCATCGTAAGGGATGTTAAAATCCAACGTAAAAGTGATAGGATCTAATTGATTGGCACGCATAGTTTCTTCATAGGCGATACGTCGGCGTTTTGCCGGTGTTTCTAAATTAATCGGTCCATTTGTATGGACGATTTTTTTTGCGCCCATGTTAATTAAACGAGTGGTTGCTAAGACACCACCAGCGTAATTATCTGATTCAATGACTGGAATATCTTCATTCATTATCCGATCAATAGCAACAATTGGTAAATTGGCATATTTGTACTCTTTAATGCCTTGGTTATGTGTCCCCACAATTAAGCCATCCACTTGTTCTGAAAGCAATTGATTTAAGTAATCTGTCTCTTTTTCAGGATCATTCATTGAATTTCCGATAAGGACTTTAAATCCTTCTTGATACAATTTTTTTTCGAGAGCTTCAATCAGTTCGCCAAAGAAAGGATTGGCAACGGTTGGAAAAAGCAAGCCAATGATATTGGTTTGTTTTTTATATAGCTGTCTTGCAACAACATTGGGTTGATAATTTAATTGCTCCATCGCAGCATGGACTTTGTCGATTGTTTCTTGACTTAAATAGCCTCGCTTGTTTAAGACACGAGAAACAGTTGTTTTGGATACTTTTGCTAATTTCGCAACATCTTCTAATTTAGGTTTCATAGGCGAATCCTTTCTATGTCGATTTACTCAATATATCTATTGTAATGGATATTGTGCTAAAGCGATAGCAAAATAGAAACTTCATGACTTTTGCCATGAAGTTTCTATTTGCTTATTCTTGTGTTTGCCGTAAGCCTAATGCAAAGTTTCCTAATGTTGCAGAACCATTGTTTTGGATTAACGGTTGTGTAATAAATTGCTCTAATGGCGGTAATTCTACGTAGTCATGAAACATCTCGGTCACATATTGACGAACTTGACTTAAAAGGGTCTCATTAATGACACTACCACCAAATACAATTTTATCTGGACGAGTAATAAGCGTTGCTTGAATAACAGCTTGCGCCAGGTAATACGCTAAAATATCCCATACCGGATCAGTTAAAGGCACAGTTTCACCTTTTTTGCCTAAACGTGCTTCAAAAGTTGGTCCTGCTACAAGCCCTTCTAAACAATCCCCATGGAACGGGCAAATACCTTTGAAATCTAAATCATGTTCGTGGCGTTTGACAAAAGTATGGCCCATTTCTGGATGACCGCTGCCGCCAAGCAAATGCCCATCAATGACGGCACCACCACCGACACCAGTCCCTACGGTATAGTAGACCAGTGAATGGATTTTTTCATTGCTTAAGGTAGACATGATGTATTCACCATAAGCAGATCCATTTACATCTGTTGTCCAAGAAGTTGGGACATCAAAAGCTGCACGAATTTGTCCTAGTACATCCGTATTAGCCCAACCTTGTTTAGGTGTACTGGTAATGTAACCATATTTCGGTGAACTTTTACGAATTTCGATGGGACCAAATGAAGCAATTCCTAGTGCATCTAAATCAAATTGTTTAAAATATGCAATTGTTTTTTGAATGGTTTCTTCCGGCGTTGTCGTTGGAATGGTACATTGATCTTGGATGCGATAGTCCTCATCACCAACTGCACAAACAAATTTCGTTCCACCGGCTTCAATACTTCCGATTAACATCGCTTATTCCCCCTTATGGATATGTGACAGCATCAGCTTTTAATTGATACACAGTACTTTCTACGCTTGTTTCATTAGCAGTTGTAAGATAAACAGCTGGCTTACTTTCTGAATAGTAGCGTTCTGTAAAGACGGTTTCGCCATCATTAATGAAGATTTCCACTGAACTAGTATCGATAAATAAATGATATTTAAGCGTATCATTCGCTTGAATGGTTCCATAGCGTGCTTCATCAGTATCGTTGCGACGTAAAACAAATTTATTTGTCTCTGCTGTATAAACAAGCGATAAAATGTCTTGCTCTTGCGCATCTTTGAACGTTAACGTAGCATCCGTTGTAGGCAATGAGAATAAAATTTCTGCGTGTGACGCATCTTTAGCAATTAAAGTTGCGTCAGAAACGGTTAATGTTTCTGTTTTGCCTTCATCTACACGCAATGCTTCTAATTCTTTGACTGGTGTCATTACTAATTTACCATCTTTTAAGCGTAGTTCGCGAGGTAAGGTCAAAGCACCCGCCCAACCATCTTCTTTTTCAGGCATATGACTTTCCCACATCGCCATCCAACCAAAGACAATTCGACGACCGTCTGGTGCAAGCGTTGTTTGCGTAGCGTAGAAGTCATGTCCTTTATCTAATTCATGAAATTCACCACGTGTAAATTTCGCCGTTTGATAATCCATTTCGCCTACAAAATACCCTGTTTGGTAAAGATTTAAATACTTTTCTTCTTGTGGATCAATCCCTTGTGGAGAGAGCAATAAAATATCTTTGCCATCTAAGTGGAAGAAGTCTGGACATTCCCACATAAAACCTTCTCCTTTTAAATCAGTTGCTTTCGATACACTTCCTAGATAGTCCCAAGATTTTAAATCTTGAGACGCATACAAAATAGCGCGACCTAACCCATCATTTTCTTGACTACCAAGAATCATATAATAGGTTCCTTCATGTTCCCATACTTTAGGATCTCTGTAGTGATGTGTATTGTCTTCTGGTTCTTTGTCAATAATTGGATTGTTTTCATATTTTGTAAAGTGAATGCCATCTTCACTGTACGCCATATTTTGATTTTGCCAGAAATGATCTGGATCGCCATCATTATAATAGTGATGACCTGTATAGAAAAGATACATAATATCATCTTTGACAATGGCACTACCAGAGAAACAACCATCTTTATCTTCTGGACTACCTGGTTCTAAACCGATTGGTAATGATTCCCAATGCACTAAATCTTTACTGCGTGCATGTCCCCAATGCATAGGACCCCATTCTGCACTGTATGGATGGTGTTGGTAAAAAATATGGTAGTAGCCTTTGAAGTAGCAAAAGCCATTTGGATCATTAATCCAACCAGTCGGTGCGGCGACATGGTAGCCTAAACGATACCTTGAGTTTGTTAATGCGATAGGTGATTTTGTCATAATAAAATCCTCCAAAAATTTAATTTTGATCATATGATAACCGGTTGACATATTACCAAAAGCGCTTTCTTTAAATTGGATTATAGTATAGATGATTTCATGTGTCAACCGGTTATCACATTTTTTAACCGATTTCATTTTTTGTTCGTTGTCCATAAGAAGACAAATTCACGTATAATAGAGTCAAAAGTAGAAGGAGCATCACGATGACACGCACAAATTTTTCTTTGGAGATTGTTCCTCCGAATGAGCGTTTTTCCTATGAAGAAGTTCAGCAAATTTCTGAACAACTATCGAAATTACACCCCTTATTTATTGGGATTCCAAGCATCAATAAATCGAAAATGACGGAGATGATTCGATTAGCAGGTGACATTCGAAAACTGCAAACGAATGCCTTGCCACATTTGCCCGCACGTTTTATGACAAAAAAACAAGTGCAAGATGTATTGAAAATATTACAAGAGCAAGAAGTTTTTCAATTACTAGCGGTGAGTGGGGAGGTAATGCCCCACGATCATCCGACAGGTGAATTTGCCTTTGCCAATGAGTTGAGCCATTATATCAACGAACAAACGAATCGTTTTACTATTTTGGGAACCTGTCACCCAGAACATATTGCAACAAATGAATTGGCACAACTAGAAATGACGTACTTGCAACAAAAGGTACAAGATGGTTGTCAGCAATTTTTAACGCAACTATTTTTCGAAAATGACGGTTTTTATCGTTTACACGACAAGTATATCAAACAGCTGACTACGCCCTTACTTGTTGGAGTCTTGCCGATCCTTAGTTACCAACAAGTGCTCAATATGGCGACACGTAATCAGTTAGCGATTCCCAGAAAACTAGCAATTTTATTAGACAAGTACCAATATGATCCAATTTCTATGCGCGCAGCAGGACTGGACTACACATTGTATCAATTAGATGAATTAATCCATTATGGTGTAGACGGAGTGCATCTATTTACGATGAATGATGTCCCAGCAGCAGTGGAAATCTATCGAAACTTTTGGTAAAAACAAGATGAAAATAGCCAAACGACGGAGCAGTTGTCCAATCGTTTGGCTAATTTATTTGTAAAGAGAGTTATCTAATCTTCCCAACCGCACAAATTATACCCTGCACTTTTGGCTTGATTTTCAGTCATTGATGAAACAGAATGTGCATTTTTTAATCCTCGACAATGAGGGTCAAAATGGTATTTTTTCCCAGATTTTGGTGCAATATAGACCGTTTTTCCAATGGGTTTGGTTGCATTTACCGTGATGTTGACCGTTGCTGTTTTTTTGCCATCTTTGGTGGTCACTGTGATGGTTGTTTTTCCAGCTTTTTTACCTACAATTTTCCCATTAGCGTCAATTGTAGCAACTTTGGTATTAGATGATTTCCAAGTCACGCCTTTGTTGCTCGCATTAGATGGATTGAAAGTTGCTTTGACTGTGGTGGATTTTCCGACAGTGATGGTTTTAGTTGGTGCATTGATACTAACGCTCTTTACAGCAACTTTTTTCGCTTGTACAGTAATATTTGCTTTCGCAGTTTTTTTGCCGTCTGTCGTTGTTGCTGTAATGGTGACTTTGCCAGCTTTTTTCCCAATGATTTTTCCTTTACTGTCGACAGTAGCAATTTTCGAATCAGAAGAGGTCCATGACACTGTTTTAATGGTTGCGTTAGCAGGTGAGACCGTTGCTGAAACGGTCGTCGTTGCACCAATTTCAATTGTTTTAGAAGTAGGTGAGACAGAGACACCTGTGACGTTACGATTTTTAACAGTTATTTTGGCTGTCGCTGTTTTGTTCCCATTTTGGCTTTTTGCTGTAATGGTTGCGGAACCCGCTTTTTTTGCGGTGACTTTTCCTTTTGTATCCACAGTTGCGATGGCAGTATTGGAACTTGTCCAAGAGACGGCTTTATTTAACGTATTATTGGGAGCAACTGTTGCACTTAAAGTGGTCGTTTCATTGACATACAGTGATTTTTCTTTTTGAGAAATAGATACACCTGAAACAGGTGGTAATGTTGTAAGCGTAAAATGATAATTTTTGGCTGTCGTTAAATTTTGTGTATTTTTAAAACTAAAATAATATTTTCCTTTAGGTAACGATTGCTTAATAAGTGTTTGCGAAGTACCATTGGTTACCTTTTTAGCGTTAACCAATACTTTGCCAGCACTATTGCTTAACTGAAAGGTAGCTAACTGTTCAATGGCATTGCCAGAACCATTAAATACTAACTGAATATCACTAGCAGTAGTTAATGTTAGTGCATAGACATCCGTATCTTGTTTCCCTGAAAAACTCCCCTGTGTTTTCTGGTTTAAGATCAGATTGTTTGCACGTGCATTGTCACCGTTAAACTCTTTTTCCACAGTAACCGGACTTGTGGCTGCTTGGACAGAAACGGATGTAGGAACAGAAATGAAACTTGTAAAGAGACCAACTAATAGGAGTTTATTTAACACTTTTTTCCAACGATTTGTCGTCATATTTTTACCCCTTTTCTTATGAAATTACTTGAAGTATAGCGCATCCAAACAAATAAAGCATTAAGAATTTTTAGAAAAAACGATAAATCGAAAAAAATACGTATTTTAATAAATAAAACGCATAAAAAATGCTTCCTAAGCAGCGTTGCTAGTAGTCAAATAATGTAAAACACACCATGACGAAAATGATCATGGTGTGTGTTTATTTCATAAATTTACGGAGAATCCAAGATAAGATTAACCAGATGACCGTACTCATAGCAATGGTGATGACCCATCCTGACGCATTATTTTCTAACGGCAGTGGCATATTCATCCCAAAAAAACCGGTAATAATCGTTGGAATCGTTAGTAAGACAGAGAGTACAGTTAAAATACGCATCGTGTCATTTAAGGTGTTGTTTAAGACATTGTTATATGTTCCTGATAATTGTTGTAAAATTTGCGCAGAAAGTCCCGTCATTTCGACTAATTGTCTCGCTTCAATGACCACGTCTTCTAATTGTTCTTTTTCGCTAGCGGTAAGTCCTTTATAAACAGCATGTGAACGAATTTGTTCGAGTAAAACCGTATTTTGTTTGGAAGCTGCCACTAAATAGACAATCCCAATTTCTAAATCTGAAAGTAACAACAAATTTTGCTTGCTGGTTTTTTCTTTTAACTTATGATTCACAAAAATTCGTGATTTGTCCATTTCCTCAATATAAGGGAAGAATAAGTCCGTAATTAAAAATAAACTGCTAAACAAAAAACTAAAAATAGTGCTGTCAGGGAATTTTTCCAGATACTTTTCCATTTCATGAAAGACGTAGTGATTTTTCTCATTGGTGACAGTAATGAGTTGATTATCTTTGACAATAAAGGTCATCGGTAAAGTTTCGTAATGGTTATCAATTTTTTCACTATTAGGGACATTGAAAATAACAACAAGGGTCTTCGTAATTTGGTCATAGTCTAAATGTGCGCGTTCATTTTTATCAAGCGTATAGTCGATAACTTCACTATCAATTCCATAGTTTTTGTATAGCGTTCGTAATTCAGCGCGCGAACGTGTATTTAAGTTAATCCAAGTGTTATCAATTCCAAATGCTTTTTTTGTTATCATGTGTTTCACCTACTACTGTTTTTAGCAATACGCTGTATTCTAGCAAGCCTTGCAAGAAAAGACAAGTGAAGCCTTAAACGCTTTTTTTTCAGAGAATCAAATCTTGGATTCCCTTACAAGATAAAATGACAAAATTCTTTTATCTTTTTAGCAATTATTAGTTGTATATTTCGCCAATTTCTGTTTGAATGATACAAGAGAATTTTAGTTTATTCGAGTAGGCGCAAGTTTTTAATTTAGGTGAGGGGTAAGAGAATAGTGAAAAAAATTGGCTTTGATCCACAAAAATATATTGAAGAACAATCGAAGTATATTTTGGAACGTGTGAACAACTATGACAAATTGTATCTGGAATTTGGTGGAAAATTAATTGGTGACATGCACGCCAAACGTGTATTGCCTGGTTTTGACCAAGATGCAAAAATTAAATTATTGCACAAATTAAAAGATAAAACCGAAATTATTATCTGTGTATTTGCAGGAGACATCGAACGCAATAAAATTCGTGGTGACTATGGGATTACTTATGACATGGATATCATGCGTTTAATCGATGAATTAAGTGAATACGAGTTAGCCGTCAATAGTGTTGTGATTACACGTTATAATGGTCAACCATCAACAAAAATCTTTATTAATAAATTGAAACAACGCGGAATTAAAGTCTTCACACATGGTGAAATTGAAGGCTATCCAGTAAACGTGGATAAAATTGTTAGTGATGAAGGATTTGGAAAAAATGAATACATCCCAACAACAAAACCAATTGTTGTCGTTACAGGACCTGGTGCGGGTAGTGGTAAATTAGCGACTTGTTTAAATCAGTTGTATCATGAAAGTCGTCATGGCAATACGGGTGGCTATTCTAAATTTGAGACGTTCCCAGTCTGGAATGTGCCGTTAAAACATCCATTGAATATTGCATATGAAGCAGCAACTGTCGACTTAAAAGACGTGAACATGATTGATTCCTTCCATTTTGATTATTATGGAGAAGTAGCAATTAACTACAATCGTGATTTAGAAACCTTCCCAATTATCAAACGTACGATTGAACGTATTACTGGTAGAGAATCTGAATTCCATTCACCAACAGATATGGGTGTGAATCGTGTTGGTTTTGGTATTATTGATGATGAAGTTGTTCAAGAAGCATCCAAACAAGAAATTATTCGCCGTTATTTTGAAACCGCAGCAAATTACAAAAAAGGCATTACCGATATTGATACCTTAAATCGTATTCAAATCATTATGGAAGAAATCGATTTACGTCCAGAAGATCGTCCATGTGTAAAACCGGCACGTGATTATGCAGAAGAATTGAAAACAAATGATGGTTGGGATCAAGAACTTGTTCCACCAGTCATGGCTTTAGAATTAGCGGATGGAAACATTATCACCGGACGTGGTTCTGACTTAATGGATGCGAGTGCAGCAGCGATTTTGAATGCCATTAAAAAATTGGCAAATATTGGCGATGAAATTTTGTTGTTATCACCAAATATTTTAGAACCAATTCAAAAACTAAAAGCCAATGAGTTGTCCGGACGTATTACTTCGTTAAATACATCTGAAATTTTAATTGCTTTATCAATTAGTGCAGTGACCAACCCAACTGCTCAATTGGCGTATGAAAAACTAACAGAATTAAAAGATACACAAGCGCATTCAACAGTTATCTTCAATAAAGATGATGAACAAGTCTTGCGTAATCTAGGCATTTCCTTTACTTGTGATCCGATTTACCCTTCTAAAAATTTATTTTATGTATAAAAAAGAACCGTCTGTTGTGTCCAATACGCAACAGACGGTTTTTATTAATGACTTTGCCAAATTTTACGAATTTTCGATAATAAATTTGGATTGTCTAGTGTTTGGAAAGGTAGAATCATTTCTGATTGTGGCTGACTGTTTGTCATAAAATAATCTTGAGAAGAAAATGAATTGTCTTCTGTGAAGCGACGAAAATGACCAGATTCTGTCAGTAGATAGGCTTTTTTACGATCTTTTTTAAACGCATCTAAAACCGTTAATAATTTATCTAAAGCGGGGCCTTTTTCCACAGGTGTGGCAATTTCAATCCGATGCAACATGTTTCGTGTCATAATATCTGCAGAAGAAATCCAAACTTCAGCATCTTCTTCTGAGGTATAAAAGGCATAGATTCGACTATGTTCTAGGAAACGCCCAACGATACTCGTTACTTCAATGGCTTCGCTTAAGTGAGGGATTCCTGGTTTTAAGCAGCACGCACCACGAACAATCAAATGAATCGGAACACCAACTTGACTGGCTTCATATAATTTATTAATCACGACTTTATCGGTTAATGAATTCATTTTAAAACAAATAGCCCCTTGTTTGGTTTGTTGGTAATGTGTCATGGTGTCTTCAATTTTTTCCAGTAATTTGTGTTGAATCCCGTTTGGAGAAACGGCAATCTTTTGGTAATGGGGAACTTCACGATACCCACTTAAATAATTGAAAAATGCTGTAATATCTTCGACGTATTCTTTTTTAGCTGTAAATAAACTAATATCCGTGTAAATCGAAGACGTTTTTTCATTGTAGTTTCCGGTACCGAAGTGAGCATATTGCTTAACTTGACGCCCTTCTTTTTTGACAACTAATAGTGCTTTGCTATGTGTTTTTAATTGATGTAAGCCATAGCTGACATAACAACCTGCTTCTTCTAGCTCTTGAACCCAATGCAAATTGTTTTCTTCATCAAAGCGTGCTTTTAATTCTACGAGAACAGTGACTTGTTTTCCTTTGGCTGCGGCTTTTTTCAAGGCTTTGACTACCCGTGAATGTGGTGCCATCCGATACAGTGTTTGTTTAATCGCAATTGTATTTGGGTCTTCTGCGGCAGCTTCCAAAAAGTTTAAAACAACTTCAAAGGAATCGTAGGGATGATGGAACAACAAATCATTTTTTTCAATGGCTTGGAATAACTGTGGTCCTTTTTCTTTATAGGTATTTCCAGTAAAACGAGGAAATACTAGCCCTGGGAATTCTTTTGCTAATGTGTCCACAAAAGGAAAGAGGAAGGTCAAATCTAATGGACCTGGAACCCAATATAAATCGCGGGCTTTTAATTGTAGTAAATCGGCTAAGATTAACACACTTTCTTCGATTTCTTTTGACCAAGTGCCACTAATTTCCAAACGTGAAGGCAATCCTTTTGAGCGTTCAACGATATATTCTTCCATTTGTGTAAATAATTTTTCGTCTGTATCTTCACGAAATTCTAAATCTTTATCGTACGTAATGCGGAAACAAAACGAATGATCAATTTCCCAACCGACAAACAGTTCAGGCAAATGTTTCGTAATCAATTCTTCCACAAGTAAATATGTTTGTTCATCCGCTAATTGATGCAAACGTGAAAACAGAGGTGGTAAGGGGATCACAGCGCGTTCAATACGATTTTCTTGCCGCACTTGAACAAAGATATGCACTTTTTTTTCTGCCAATTTGGGAAAGGCGTGATACGCATCTAAGCCAATCGGTGTGACAGCAGGCAATAACAACTCGTAAAAGAAACGATCGACTTCTTGTAGTTGTGTCTCAGATAATTCGTCGACCGATTTTACAAATTGTTGATGTTGTGCCAAATCTTCGATGATTTGATTGAAATATTGATATTGTAAACGGGTATTGTTTAAATTGATTTCGTATAATTTAAACAATACTTCTTCTTGCGTCCAACCAGTTCGCGCATCTTTAGCTTTGGGTTGTAACCGTGCCAAACTTTGAATACTTGGTACACGAACCATAAAAAATTCATCTAAATTACTACTGGCAATCGCTAAAAAACGTAATTGCTCCAGTAATGGGTTTGATGGGTCGTTTGCTTCATGAATGACCCGACGATTAAATAATAACCAACTTAAATCTCTATGATAGTAATTGAGACTAGTAAACTCAGATACTTCCATTTTAAATACTCCTACTCTATGCTTTCTTAAAATCAATTACGACTTTTTTATTAATGACATTCTCTAGATTTTTTTTCTGACGATTGGCGCGATACTCTTCGGCAACCGGATCAAAGGACCAATCGACCTTTAAGACGTAGTGTGTGTCTTTGTCTTTCAATGAGAAATGGATGATTTCATTGACTGTCGTAATATTGAGCGCTTCGCAGAATTTGATTAAACTACCGGCTAAACGAACATATTTCAATTCTTCTTCGGTAAACCATTGTTTAAACGGTTTGATAAATAATTTGAATAAAGATTTGTTTTTGTAACTAGCTAATAAAGCGAGTGAAATACGTTCCCGATGCGTAAATCCATTTAAGTTACTGTTCGCTAACAAATAAAATGAATGATATGCGCTATTGTCTTCTTCAATATACGAACCAATATGGTAGAGCTGTGCGCCATAAGAGACATAGGCAACTAATTGCTCAATTTCTTCGCTGATTAGTTGTTTTTGTTTGATTTCATTCAGTAAAAGCTCGACGATTTGGGTTCTTTTTTTCGCTCGATACTGGTCAATTTGATAGGTATCCACAAAACGTTGAATACTAGTCATTGCTACTTGATGGGGACTATATGTAGCTGGATAATTTTGGTTCACATATTCCATTAATAAGCCTTCGCGTAACCCTTTGTTACAAAAAATGAATTTTGGTGAGTGTACTTGTTCCATCAACGCAATGAAGGTAAGGTTTGCAGGAATGATAATATCGGCGCGATCTTTACTTAATCCGTCTAATGATTGTAATTCAGAGAAAGATAGGGAGGTAAATAATGAGAGTGTTTCTTTCAAATCTTTCTTTTTCATCTCATATTGATGAATTCCTACGACTGGAAAATCAGTCATCCGTTCATGAACCGTTGCGATATTTCGTGAGCTCCCACCAATTGCAATAATCGGGACATTGCGCTCTTTCAACCAAGGCAGAGAAGCGAATTGTTTTTTGATATAACTTTTTGCCTGACTAATGGCAGTCTCATCATTGGTTGCTACGTCATTAAAAAAGAGTTGTTTTAATGTGACTACCCCAAAAGGAAAGCTGTGACTATCGACAATCTCATTGCTTTTAAAATAAGTGACTTCCGTACTGCCACCACCCATATCTACAGTATAGGCTTCAGAAAAGGATGTCGTACGTGCGATGGCGTATTGTCCATAATAAGCTTCTTCTTTTTCAGATAATAAACGAATCGCAATCCCAGTTTTCTTTGCCACCATTTCTAACACCGCTTGGGCATTTTTGGATTGGCGAATGACGGCCGTTGCTGTCGCAATGGTTTCTTCTAACTCATAACTACTTGCAATTTCTTTAAACAATTTCATGACGCGTAGCAGTTGATGAATTCCTTCGGTCGTTAATTCCTTGTTTTCATCTAAAAATTGATAGAGACGAACGGGTAATTTGATATTTTGAAGTTCAGTAAATACCATCTGTTCATTTAACTGATAAATAACTAGGCGAACGGTATTTGAGCCGATATCAATAATGGCAATGTTTTTCTTTTTTTTCATGTGTTTCCTCCATCAATAAACTAAAATAGCTTTCTGTTGTTATTATTATAGTATAAGTATAGAAAGCGAAAAGCGGATTTTGGTAATGTTTATGTAAATGAAATGTTAAGTTTGTAAAGGTAATAAAAAAAGAGAGTCGCACAGTTTATTGTGCAAACACTCTTTCTTTTTGTTATTTTTCGACAACTGGAATCCACATTTCACCAAAGAATTTTCCGTCATGCGTGCCCATTTCTACAGCCGCATTTGGACCCCCAACATATTCATAATTTTGTTCTTCGACGAGTGCTTGACCAAAAGCCAGACTCGTTAAGGTATCTTTTAATTCCTCGGCAGTTGCAGCGTCCCCTTTAACCACCACATAGGTTCCTTTAGGAAATTGAATCACCCGAGTTGCATCAGGTAACGTTTCATTGGTCAGTACACCTACGTAATACATCATTTTATTGTCATAGGCTTCATTGACGGCAAAAACAAAAGAATCGTCGGCTAAAGCTTTTAATTTTTCTAAGGTGCCATCGGTTGTCACTTTCGCCCAAAAATCGGCTTTTTCTTTAGCGATACCCATATAATCGGTGTAATTGCTCGTTAATTCCGTACCAAAACCTAAGACTGTAAAGGCATCTTTTTCTTCTAATGTGTAAACTGACATATCAATCCCTACTTTCTTTCGTTTCAAATGTTGTCATTGTTCATTTGATACCTTTACAATACAAGTAAATCATGTCAAAAAGTGACACTGTTTAGGAGCAAATGATGAAAAAAACTGAAAGAATTCATACGATAATCCGTTACATTAACAACCGTGCCCATTTTACCATCACAGAACTCATGCAAGAATTTCAGATTTCTCGATCGACCGCCATTCGTGACCTCCGTGAAATTGAAGCGATGGGGTTACCGTTGATGGCTGAAGTCGGTCGAGACGGAGGCTATTCAGTCATGCACAAGTCTTTTTTGCCATCGATTCATTTTTTAGATGCAGAAGTGAAAGCTTTATTTGTTGCTTTTATGGCGACTAGAAACCAACAACTTCCCTATTTAACGAGTCGGCAATCTTTGGCAGAAAAATTAATCTCCTTACTGTCAGAGAACCAGCAAGATGACTTAGTATTGTTAAATCAATTGTTATTGTTTGAAGGAACCAACCTCGCCAATCCTGATTTATTAGACTTGACCGATTTACCACATCCTATTTTGGAGCAATTAATTGAGTTATTATTGGATGATCGACATGTGACGGTCACTTTCAATCATCACGTCCTCTCTATTTACGTGTTGCATGTGTATCATGAAAAAGGCAATTGGTTTTTAGAAGGAATTGATTTAGCAACGGCAACAAAACGTATTTTAGCAGTAAGCCAATTAGTAGCTGTTGGGAAATATAGTGGGGCGCAACGTTGGCATCAAAAACAACGTGTGCATGAACCCATTAATTTGGTTGTGACCTTAGGACCTAAAGCCATTGCCCAATTTAAGAAATACCATCCGTTTAAATTAACGTTGGCTTACACCGATCCTTATCAAATGCAAGCTTTGTTACGAACATTTGTCGATGAACAGAATCAAGAAGCCTTGTTAGAAATGGTTCATTGGTTTTTATTTTTAGGAAACGAAGCAACCCTGCAAGAAGCACCACCCGCATTTATCCATGCGTTAACGGAAAGTTGCTTACGATGTTTGGACTAGGAAAAGTTGTTTAACTAAGCTAAGATAAAAGAAAACGAAAGCGAGTAGATGACATGCAAGCAATTATTTTTGACTTTAATGGGACTTTGTACAGCGATACAGATTTACATGAAGCAGCATGGCAAAAATTTATTCAAGAAGTATTCGGTTATCCACTTTCAGAAGCAGAATTTGCTAAAATTCATGGACGTACCAACCACTTAACCATGGAACGCTTATTAGACCGAACCTTGACGAAAGAAGAAGGTGAAGCTTTTTCGAACCGAAAAGAAGCCATTTATCGTGAAATTGTTCTAGAAAAACAACATGACCAGTTAATTGATGGAGTCACCGAATTTTTTGATTTCTTACAAGAAAAAGGCTATCCGATGAACATTGCGACTGCTTCGCCGCGGGTGAATGTGGCATTTTATTTTGACTATTTCCAATTAAATCGTTGGTTTGATTTTGAGAAAGTGGTGTATGATGACGGGACACTAAATAGTAAACCAGCGCCTGATTATTATGTACAAGCAGCTAAAAATATCGGTGCCAATCCTCAAGAAATGATTGTATTTGAAGATTCATCAATTGGATTACAAGGTGCTGCCAATGCGCAAGCCAAACAAATTATCGCCATCGCAACCAATGGCAACCATGAAGACTTGATCAAAACAGGCGTTGTGTCTTTTGTCATTGATGATTATCGTGATGAACGTCTGTCTCGATTATTTAAATAAAGCAATATAAAAAGAAGCCATACCTTAGAGAGGACTTTCATTCTCTACAGGTGCAGCTTCTTTTTTTATTTAAAAGGAGGAGTTAGGTTCTTGCAAAAAAGCAAGCTCGGCTTCTGTCGAGGTTCTTCCAAGGGCTTGATTGCGATGTGGATAACGTCCAAAACGCTTGATAGTCGCATAATGTTGTTTTTCATAATCAAAATTTTCTTCTAATCCTGGTTGGTCAAATAAAATCATCGCTTTGTTATGAATCATCAATGATTCCGAGTGCATAAAAGGCATATACAAAAAGCTACGTTCCACATCAGATAGTTCATTGATGTCTGGATCAGCGAGTGCTTCTTGCGCTAAGACCAGCGCCATGCCGTCTGTAGCGAAAGCTTTCGGAGAGTGACGAAAGAGATTTCGAGAAAATTGATCTAAAACGATAATCTCTGCTAAGCGTCCATGAATCGTTTCGCGCCAACTAACTAATTCGCCGGCTGCAGCTTGCTTATGCAAATTGGTGAAACGTTCAGCGATCAATTGATCGACATCCGTACTATTAAACCATTGTTCAGGTGTTAATTCGGTGAACCAAAAATGTAAGACTGCTTGAGGTTTCATCATAATCATTCTCCTAATCGTTTTTGAAAGTTATGTAACTATAACTTCACTATAGAGCATTCTGATTGATTTGTCTAAAATACAGAAGCCTGTTTGTTTAATCTGTAAAAAAAGTTCGAAAAATCAGATTTTTTCTTTGCTTTCTATTGTGCTTTCTTGCTAAACTAAACGTCTGCCAAAAATACCGTGTCTCATGGAAACATTCTCAACTATTTTAAAATAAAGGGGAGTACCAAATGAACGAGTATATTGAAATTATCCACGCAAGAGAAAACAACTTAAAAAATGTCAGTCTCAACATTCCAAAGAACAAAATCACTATTTTTACAGGCGTCTCTGGTTCAGGAAAATCATCGATTGTCTTTGATACGATTGCCCAAGAAGCTGGTCGCCAATTGAATGAAACTTATGATAGTTTTACCCGTTTATTTTTACCCAAATAAAGTCGTCCAGATGTAGATGAGATCAATAACTTAGCAACAACAATTGTTATCAATTAAAAGAAAATTGGTGGAAGTGCCCGCTCAACGTTAGGGACGATCACAGATATCAATGCGCTGTTTCGAGTGTTATTTTCGCGCTTTGCTACGCCTAGTCTAGGTTATGCTAATGCGTATTCTTTTAATGATCCAAGTGGCATGTGTCCTGTTTGTCAAGGAATCGGAAAAACAATCACCTTGGACGTTGAAAAAGCCGTCAACCATGAACTTTCTTTAAATGAAGGAGCGATTTTACTCCCTGGTTTTACTGTAGGGTCATGGTATTGGAAACTCCATGCAGAAACAGGATTATTTGATCCGTATAAAAAAATTAAAGAGTATACACCAGAAGAATATCCGTTATTAATGTATGCGGAAGCACAAAAAATTACTACCGCAGAAACAGGAGATATGAATGTCACCTATGAAGGGATTGTG
The DNA here is from genome assembly GCF_029023825.1 of Enterococcus saccharolyticus subsp. saccharolyticus. NCBI lineage: Bacteria > Bacillati > Bacillota > Bacilli > Lactobacillales > Enterococcaceae > Enterococcus > Enterococcus saccharolyticus. Next base: position 438,193 of record NZ_CP118957.1, read on the forward strand.
ACGCGTTTTATGCGTACCACGATTCATACCGAAAAAGACACGAGCAAGCGTACTGCAAAAGTGATGGAAGAATTTACAGTCATGCAAGCTTGTCCGACTTGTAAAGGCAAACGTTATAATGCTGAAGTACTTGCGTCAACAATTGATAACTATACGATTTATGATGTTACCTTGGTCCAATTAACCGAACTTATTGAAATTTTAAAGAAAATAGATAATGAGTCACGCCATCCGATTATTGTGGGCATTCAAAAACGCGTCCAAGATTTAATTGATATTGGATTAGGCTATATGGACTTATGTCGCGAAACCAATAGCTTGTCTGGTGGCGAATCCCAACGAGTGAAGATGGTGAAACAATTAGCGAGTAGTTTAACCAATATGATTTATACTTTTGATGAACCAAGTACCGGATTACACCCACGCGATGTCTATCGACCAGTTTAATTAGAGTGACATCAAACCAAAAAATTAATAAAAGTATGTATAGAGTCAATTTCAAAAAACTTATTGATGAAAGGAAGATATTATCTTTTATTTTTTCGGATTTGATTTGTAGCCAGTACATATTTTATATGTTATTTTTTTGCTTCGCGTAATTATTGTAAATAAAATAATTACATTGAATAATGGAAATATAGTGGACATTTCCTTAAAGCTGATACCTCAAATTATAGACAAATAGCCTGTATAATCTGAACAAATAGTGATTATACAGGCTATTTGTCTATAGGTTTTTTTTACGAAATTTGCTTATTTCCAAAATGTATGATTATATTTTAGTAAACACTTTCAAAAATGAAAAGAGGAACTGTTATGGTAGGAATTAGAGATGTCGCAAAACGAGCGGGAGTATCCATTGCGACAGTATCACGGGTCTTAAATGAAGATCCGACACTTTCAGTAACGATAGAGACCAAGCAAAAAATTGCGGAGTCAGTTCAATTCTATAATTATGTCAAAAAAAGTCCAGCAGCCAAAAATGTAACGAATATTGCGTTGATTACTACTGTTTCAGAAGTCGATGAGTTAGAAGATCCTTATTTTAGAACGATTCGTCGAGGCATTCAAATTGAAGCAGAACAGAGTAAAGTGAATCTAAAAAAAATTATTCGTTTATCCGATACGCCGTTAGATAAAGATGATTTAGTAAAATGCCAAGGGGTACTAATCATTGGACAAGTATTACCATCCGTAATTGAAGAAGTCTCCGCAATTAATCCCAATGTCGTTGTGATTGATGACCCTAGTGTTGAAGCAGAAGTAGACGCGGTGTACACCGATTTAGCAAAGGCAACGAGACAACATTTAGAACGATTGTATGAAAAAGGACATCGGAATATTGCTTTTATTGGTGGAGGACGTGTTCGTTTAGATAGTCAAGGCACCAGACATGTCTCTGATGATGAATATCGCAAAACAGCTTATGAAGAATGGATGCAACAAAAAGGCTTGACTAAGTACATCAAAAATTATTTAGAAGGTTGGACCACTTTAGATGGCATGCAAGCAGCGGATTTACTTTTGCAAGAGTATAATCAAGCAAATTTACCAACAGCAATTATGGTAGGAAATGACCCACTTGCAGTCGGTGTCTATCGCTCGCTACAAAAAAATGGTCTACATATTCCAGAGGATATTTCTATTGTGAGTTTTGACAATATTGAAGTAGCAGAATTCTTAACCCCCGCATTAAATACCGTGAATGTGAATACTGAAGAGATTGGCCGACTCGCCGTAAGGATTGTCAATGAACGCATCAAGGGAACCAGAGAAGTACCAATTCAAGTGATTGTAGCAAACAACATTATTATTCGTGAAAGTGAAAAAAACAATAGCTTAAAAAAGTAAACATCTATATTTTAGATGTTTACTTTTTTGTTTGCTAATAAAATATTGACAAAAATTTTAGTAAACGTTTGTTTTTATTTTGGTTAAAAAGAAAGCGCATATAAAAGAAGGGGGAGTAAAAATGAAAATTGCAAAAAGATTAACAATTGTGGGTTCTATGTTAGGGGCATTAGGGATACTTGTGGCTTGTGGAAATGGAGATGGAGAATCTTCAGGAAAAGCCGAGATTGAATTTTTTAATCAGAAAAAAGAAATGCAAGGAACTTTGGATGAAATTATTAAAGACTTTGAAAAAGAAAATCCAGATATTAAAGTGAAATTTACCAATGTACCTGATCCAGGTACTGTTTTGAAAACAAGGATTTCTAGTGGAGATATTCCTGACGTTATCAATACGTATCCAATGAACGCTGATTTTAAAGAATGGGCTAAAAATGGAGTATTTGAAGATTTAACAGGAAAAGAATACTTAAATAATTTGACGGAAGGTGCTGCAGAAGCTTATGCGCTTGATGATAAGGTATATAATGTGCCATTAACAAGCAATGCTTCAGGTATTTATTATAATAAGACTAAATTTGAAGAATTAGGTTTAGAAGCGCCAAAAACATTTGCCGAATTTGAAACATTGGTTAATACAATCAAAGACGAAAAAGAAGTACCATTTGCACTAGCTTTAACACAGTCTGAAGGTTGGATGCTAATGGGTTATTACCAATTAGCTTGCGCAGTCGAAACTGGTGGCGGAACTGCAGCGAACGAAGCTTTGAGATTCAGTCCAAAAGGTGCAATTAAACCGAGCGATCCAGTATTTAATGCGGTAGCTGATAAATTAGACTTGTTAGCAAATAATCCACAAAAAAATGCTCGTGGTGCATCATATGATGATGTAGTAGCATTATTTGCTAAAGGAGAAGCTTTAATGTTACCAAATGGTACATGGGCATTACCCGCTATCAATAATCAAAATCCAGAATTTGAAATTGGCATGTTCCCGTTCCCAGGTAACAATGAAGGTGAAGAATTAGTGGTTGGAGGAGCTGATTTAGCTGTATCTATTAATGAAAGTTCCAAAAATAAAGAAGCAGCGAATAAATTTGTAGAATATTTGACTACGAAAGAAGCAATGCAAAAATATTACGATGTTGATGGTGCACCAACCTCTGTCAAATCTGTAGAAACAGAAGGGAAGTTTCCAGAAACAGAAGGCGTTACACAACATGTCTTTACAGATAAACGATTTATTTGGTTAAATAGTGAATGGACTTCAGAAGTAGATTTTCAATATTTAACAGTCGATTATGTATCTGATCCAAACAGAGATAAATTAGCAGCAAGTTTAAATTCTTTCTTTGATCCGATGAAAGAATAAATAATAGAGTATAAAAAGTATTGAAAAAACTAACCATTCTGGTTAGTTTTTTTACTTTTATATTTTAGTAAAAAAATTAGTAAAAAATATTGACAAAACATTAAGTAAACAGTTATAGTATTGTTAACAAAAAGAAAACGCATACAGGGTGCGCGAGGAGGAAAACAAGATGAAATTTTCTAAAAAAATTGTTTTAGCTTGTACAGTATTAGGGGCAACAACGTTATTGGCAGCATGTGGAAATAGCGGTGAAGAGTCAAGTGGTAAAACAGAAATAGAATTTTTTAATCAGAAAAAAGAAATGCAGGGAACTCTTGATGAAATTATCAAAGATTTTGAAAAAGAAAATCCAGATATCGATGTGAAATTCACCAATGTACCTGATGCTGGAACTGTTTTGAAGACAAGAATCTCTAGTGGAGATACCCCCGATGTAATTAATGTTTTCCCACAAAATGCAGATTTTCAAGAATGGGCAAAAAATGATATTTTTACAGATTTAACTGGAAAAGAGTACTTAAAAAATCTTTCGGAAGGTGCAGCTGAAACATATGCAATTAATGACAAAGTTTATTCTGTACCTCTTACAAGTAATGCGTGGGGATTTTACTATAATATAGATAAATTTAAAGAATTAGGTTTAGAAGTACCTAAAACATGGGCTGAGTTTGAAACATTGGTAAAAGACATTCAAGATAAAGGTGAAACACCGTTTGCTGTCTCATTGACGCAAGCTGATGCTTGGACATTAAATGGTTATCATCAATTAGCTTGGGCAACAATTGATGGTGGATATGACGGAGCAAATAACGCTTTAGTTCATAGTCCAAAAGGTTCGATTAAAGTTGGAAATGCAGATTTTGATGCAGTTGCTGATGAACTAGATTTATTACATGGAACAGGTCAAAAGAATGCTACCGGAGCAACTTATGACGATGCTGTTGCTGCATTTGCAAAACAAAATGCCTTGATTTTCCCAAATGGCACATGGGCATTACCAGCTGTTCAAAATCAAAATCCAGAATTTGAAATTGGTATGTTTGCTTACCCAGGAAAAGAGGCAGGTCAAGAATTAACTGTCGGTGCTGCTGATTTAGCGTTATCAATTGCTAAAGATTCAGAAAATCAAGAAGCTGCTGAGAAATTTGTAGAATACATGACTACAAAAGAAGCAATGCAAAAATACTATGATGTCGATGGTGCACCAACCTCTGTAACGGCTGTCGATACAGAAGGGAAATTTACAGCAACATCAGGTGTCACACAATATGTATTTACAGAACAACAGATTGTTTGGTTACAAAAAGATTGGACTTCAGAAGAAACTTTCCATCATATGACAGTAGAATATATTAATAGTCAAGATCGTAAACAATTAGCTACGAACTTAAATAATTTCTTTGACACAATGAAATAGTTAAGGAGGACACTATGAAAAAAGGCAGTATTTTCAATCGCGGATGGGCGTATTTATTTGTTTTAGTTCCAGTAGCTTTACAACTTATCTTTTTTTACTTGCCAATGATTCAAGGCTTCTTTTATAGCCTGACTGACTGGACAGGATTAACGCCGAATTATAATTTTGTTGGTTTGAAAAATTTTGCAACAATTTTCTCTGATCAAAAATTTATTAAATCGATTGGTTTTACTGTGCTTTTTACAATGGGATTAATTGTTGGGGAAGTTATTTTAGGGATCATCATTGCTCGCTTCCTTAATCGTAAAATGAAAGGAGTAGGTTTTTTTAGAACAGCCTACTTCTTCCCAGCTGTATTAAGTACAGTAACCCTAGGTTTAATTTTCAAACAAATTTTTAACTATGGATTACCTCAATTAGGTGAATCATTAGGTATTGGTTTCTTAGAACAAAACTTGATTGCTAATGAACAGACTGTTTTCTGGGGTGTGCTATTTGTAGCCTTATGGCAAGGTGTAGCGATGCCTGTAGTTATTTTCTTAGCAGGTTTACAAAGTATTCCAGAAGATGTTTTAGAAGCTGCATCTATTGATGGAGCAACAAATGCACAAAAATTTTGGAACATTGAACTTCCTTACTTGCTTCCATCATTAAGTATGGTTTTTATTATGGCACTTAAAGGTGGACTAACAGCGTTCGATTTGATTTACGCGTTGACAGGTGGTGGACCTAGCGATAAGACAACGACGCTAGGATTACTTGTTTATAATTATGCATTTAAGAGTAACCAATACGGATATGCGAATGCAATTGCGGTTGTCTTGTTTGTTGCAATAGCAATTATTTCTATTTTGCAAATTCGTTTGTCTAAACGTTTTGAAGTGTAGGGAGGAGAAAAACAATGAAAAATAAAGGATCAATTTTAAGTTATTTATTCTTAAGTTTAGGTTTTATTTTGATTTTTATTCCTCTCTACATGACAGTTTTAAGCTCATTTAAAGAGACAAATCAAATTACTGGAGATTTCTTTGGGTTACCTAACCCATTTACATGGGATAATTTTCAACGATTGTTATCTGATGGTATTGGACAGTATTTCTTTAATTCAACATTAATTTCGGTGGTATCTATTGCATTGATTACCTTTTTCGTACCAATGGCTGCTTTTTCGATTGCACGTAATCTTTCTCGAAAAAAAGCGTTTGCGATTATGTATTCATTTTTAATTTTAGGCATTTTCGTTCCATTTCAAGTAATTATGATTCCAATTACAACTATGATGACTCGTTTAGGTTTATCAAATATTATAGGATTAATCATTTTATACTTAGCATATGCTGTACCACAAACTTTATTTTTATATGTTGGTTATATAAAAACAGCTATTCCTGTAGAATTAGATGAAGCAGCTGAAATTGATGGTTGTGGAAAATTTAGAATGTATTTCCAAATTGCTTTCCCATTAATGAAACCAATGCATGCAACTGTATTAATTATTAATGCCTTGTGGATTTGGAATGATTTCTTATTACCTTTATTAATTTTGAATAAAGACGCATCTAATTGGACATTACCTCTATTCCAATACAATTATCAAGGTCAATATTTTAGTGATTTTGGTCCATCATTTGCTTCCTATGTAATAGGAATTATCGTCATCTTGATTGTTTATTTAATTTTCCAAAAGAATATTATTTCAGGAATGACCAATGGATCAGTAAAATAAACATAGGAGATGTGTCTGAAATAGAGAAACTAACTATTTCACACATCTTTTTATTTTAAACAATGTGGAGGATTTTAAACATGATTACTTTTGACAAACAAACACAGACATTTCATTTACAAAATAATAAAATCAGTTATTTGCTGGGAATTGAAGAAAACAAGTATGTCACACATCTTTACTTTGGGAAAAAAATAAACAATTATTCTGGTGGTTATCGTTATCCACGAACAGATCGATCGTTTTCACCAAATGCTGCGAATGCTGAAAATCGGTTATTATCTTTAGATACATTACCTTTAGAATTTCCGGGATATGGACATGGTGATTTTAGAGAACCTGCACATAATATTAAACTTGGTAACGGTAGCCGTGTGAATGATTTTCGTTATGATAGTCACGAAATTCAAACAGGAAAACCTGCTTTAGAAGGACTTCCAGCGCTTTATACAGAAGAAGATGATGAAGCTCAAACATTGATTATTCAATTAAAAGATGCGGTTAGTCAGTTAACGTTACGATTGCTATATACTATTTATCAAGACCAAAGCGCGATTATTCGTTCTACACAATTAATCAATGAAAGTGCAGAAACAGTTGAAATTAATCGTTTGGCAAGTCAATCTATTGATTTTTCGAGCCAATCGTTAGAAGTGATTCATCTCAATGGTACTTGGGCAAGAGAACGTCAATTGACAAGAGAACAAATTCATACTGGTATCAAAGTGCTAGATAGCAAGCGTGGTTCAAGTAGTCACCAACAAAATCCATTTGTGGCTTTAGTGGATGCCAAAACGGATGAGTTTCAAGGGGAAGCTTATGGATTTAGTCTAGTTTATAGCGGTAATCATGAAACTGTAATTCAAAAAGATCCATTTGATCAAACACGTATTATTATGGGCATTAATTCCTTCAATTTTGGTTGGCAATTACCAGTCGGTCAAACGTTCCAAACGCCAGAAGTTGTGATGGTTTATAGTCATGAGGGCTTGAATGCTTTGTCGCATACGTATCATGGATTATACAATCATCGTTTAGTTCGTGGAAAGTATCGTTTACAAGAACGTCCGACGTTAATTAATAATTGGGAAGCAACGTACTTTGATTTTAACGAAGAAAAAATCATGAATATTGTTGAAGATGCCAAAGATTTAGGCATTGAAATGTTTGTTTTAGACGATGGCTGGTTTGGAGGTCGTGAAAACGACTTTACGTCACTAGGTGATTGGGTAGAAACAGAAGGAAAACTAGCTTGTGGATTAGAGAATCTAGCGAAACAAGTTCATGATAAAGAGATGAAATTTGGTATTTGGTTTGAACCAGAAATGATTTCTGAAGATAGTGAATTATTCCGTGCGCATCCAGATTGGGCATTAGGCATTCCCGGACGTGAGCGTTCCATCAGTCGAAATCAGTATGTTCTTGATTTTTCAAGACAAGATGTTCGTGACAATATTTATCAACAGATGACAGCAATTTTTGATCGTGTACCCATTGATTACGTTAAATGGGATATGAATCGTAATATGACAGAAGTGTATTCGGTCTTGTTAGATCCAGCGATGCAAGGGGAAGTAGCCCATCGCTACATGTTAGGACTATATGAATTTTTAGAGAAACTGACTACTACTTATCCAGATATCCTATTTGAAAGTTGTTCTGGTGGAGGCGGTCGTTTTGATGCCGGGTTCTTATATTATATGCCGCAAACATGGACAAGTGATAATACGGATGCTGTGGCTCGTTTGAAAATTCAATACGGCACAAGCTTGGTTTATCCAATCTCAAGCATGGGAGCACATGTCTCGGCTGTACCAAACCATCAAACAGGTAGAGAAACAAGCTTAACCATTCGTGGCAATGTCGCAATGGCCGGTGTTTTTGGTTACGAATTAGATTTAACCCAATTAACATTAGAAGAAAAAGCTGAAATTAAAGAGCAAGTAGCTTTCTATAAAACCCATCGTCAACTGTTACAATTCGGGACATTTTATCGTTTAGAAAGTCCGTTTGAAGGCAACGACACTGCATGGATGTTTGTCTCAAAAGATCAAACAGAAGCGATGGTCTTCTACTTCCGTGTCTTGGCTGAAGCAGCACATCCATTAGTAACTTTAAAATTAGCGGGATTAGAAGAAGATGCCGTTTATCAAATGGATGAACGTCTTGTTGGTGGAGATGAACTAATGAATATTGGTTTTTATATTGATTCAGAATTACATGGTGATTATGCAACACAACGTTTTTATTTGAAGAAAGTATAGCAAAAACAACCAACCATGATGATGATTATGGTTGGTTATTTTGTAAAAAAAGGTTGAAATAATCCAATTCATATTAAAGGAGGGCATCACATGACTGGAGCTTTTTTGAAAAATTTTCGTTTACATTGTCAGTTATCAGAAGAAGAGAGTGCTCAAATACTACAAGTAACATTACGAGAATACCAAATTTTAGAAAACAATCAACAGTCGATTACATGTAAATTCACCTCCTTAACAGGCAAGTTTTTGACCGTATCGTATTTATATTTAGAAAAAAGCAAGTAATCGATATCATCTGGTTTATATTAGTATAGAATAAATTTTTTTAGCTAAAATGGATACAGATTTCATTGATAATGAATACAGAAATTTTTAGTTTTAGTGATTAAATAGGTTTTTCTACTTATTTCTGTTATATTTTTATTTTGATGTGTTGTAATTACTTTGTTTGGTATAACCAACGAAATAAAAATTCAGAGAAGGTAGGGAAAAAGATGAAAAAATGGTGTATTGGGTTTGTTACATTCGTTGCATTAATGACATTAGGTGCTTGTGGAAATAAGGAAAAAGAAGCATCTGAGGATAAAGTTATTACCGTTGCGACACAATTAGAAACAAGTGCGGAAATGGTCAAAATTGCATCAGAAGTGGCAGCGAAGGATGGTTGGGAAATTAAAAATGTTGCTGTTACAGACAATGTTGCTTACAATGATATGGTTCAAAATGGGGAAGCTGATGCAAACTTTGCACAACATAAACCTTTTATGGAACAATACAACGAAGAAAAAAATGCTGATTTGGTAGCTGTTCAACCAATGTATGATGTGAAAATCGGTTTTTATTCAAAAGATTACCAAACCATTGATGCAATTCACTGATGTCTGTAAACACATAAATTTTCAGTGTAGGAATCATGTCTTCAAATCGACTAAACCTCCCGCAACTTTAGTCGTGGGAGGTTCAGAGACACTATTTCGGGCTGAATAAAGCTGACAGTATCTAGTGTATAATAATCTACCCTTTTTTAGAAGGATTTCCTAAGGATATAAGAGAATGTAACGCAGTTTTTTTTTCATTTTTTCTCGTTTTTTAAGATATCGTTTGACAAATGAACAATCATTCATGTATTCTATATATAAATGATTAACCGTTCATATGAAACGATTTCAAGAGAGGGGGAAACTGTTATGGAGACAACAGATAAACATACACATAGTCAAAATTGCCAGCATGAACATGACGACACACACAATCATGAACATCATGGACATGATCATTCGCATGGACGGATGCCTGTGTATTTATATGTTATTGGTTTGATTCTGTATCTTGTTGCAATTATTGGGAATTTTATGCCAATTATCACGAATAGTTTGTTTACAATTAGCATGTTAACAGCAGGCTATCATATTATTTTAGAAGGTTTTGGTGAAACGATAACAGATTCGTTACGTTTGAAAAAATTCCAACCCAATGTGCATATTCTAATGACATTAGCCGCATTAGGGGCGGCAATTATCGGTGATTTTGATGAAGGGGCGTTATTAATTCTTATTTTTGCAGGTGCTCATTTTTTAGAAGAGTATGCTGAAGGACGTAGTCGCCGTGAAATCACCAATTTATTAAAAATGAATCCAACTGAAGCACGTTTAATACAAGAAAATGGCGAGACGACAATTGTTTCTGTTGATAAACTACAAATTGAGCATCGATTAAAAGTGTTGCCAGGAGATCAAATTCCAACCGATGGACGAATTATTGAAGGATTTAGTTCCATCGATGAAGCAGCTATTAGCGGTGAAAGCATTCCAAGAGAAAAAACGGTTGGTGATGAAGTCTTTGGGAGCACAATCAATGGACAAGGAACATTTACGATGGAGGTCACCAAAGATAGTAGTGAAACAGTTTTTGCTAAAATCGTACAACTAGTCAATCAGTCGCAAAGTAATTTATCACAAACCGCTACAAAAATTAAACGTATTGAACCTGTGTACGTTAAAATCGTTTTAGCTGTGGTGCCAATATTTATTTTACTTGCGCCATTTGTGTTTGGCTGGGATTGGAATACGAGTTTTTATCGAGGAATGGTGTTGTTGATTGCTGCATCTCCTTGCGCGTTAGCAGCCAGTGCAATTCCTGCTACACTCTCTGGTATTTCAAATTTAGCAAAACGCGGCGTACTCTTTAAAGGCGGTTCCTACTTAGCGAACTTAGCGAATATTAAAGCAGTAGCCTTTGATAAAACAGGGACGTTAACTAAGGGACAACCAGTGGTAACAGATACGTATTTTATCAACCAAGAACAACAAGAAATTTGGCAAGAAATTATTGTTACGATGGAAAAAAGTGCCAATCATCCACTCGCTAAAGCTATCTTAGATACATTTGGCCAAAAAACGTCACTAGATTTTGCCGTGACGAATGAAATTGGTCGCGGATTAGTTGCAAGTTATCAAAAACAACAGTATCGGATTGGAAAACCAAGTTCTTTTGAACAATTCACAAGTGAGATTCAAGAAAAAACAACTCAATGGGCAAGTGAAGGCAAAACAGTGGTCTATTTTTCAGAAAATGAAACAGTTGTGGGGATTATTGCTATGATGGATACCCCTAATGAACAAGCTAAAAAGGTCATTCAGTATTTACAAGCCCAACACATTCATACAACAATGATTACTGGTGATGCTGTAACAACTGGACAAGCCGTTGCCAACCAATTGGGAATTGATGAAGTGGCAGGCAATGTTCTACCCGAAAATAAAGCCACTATTATTCAGGAACTTCAAGAAAAATATGGTGAAACCGTCATGGTTGGGGATGGTGTGAATGATGCGCCGGCATTGGTTAAAGCGGATATCGGTTTTGCGATGGGGGATGGGACAGATATTGCTATTGATGTCGCAGATGCTGTGATTATGCAAAACGATTTAATGAAATTCAAATATGCCCATCAGTTATCAAAAAAATTAGATAAAATTGTTTGGCAAAATATTCTCTTTTCAATGTTTATTGTTGCATTACTGGTTGTATTAAATATTTTAGGAAAAATGGATATTGGAATTGGTGTCTTAGCACACGAAGGAAGTACCTTAGTCGTTATCCTTAATGGGTTGCGTTTGTTGGTACCGATGAGAGAAAAGTAATTTTGACAAATAGGCCTTGTTTCGTTAGTATCAAAACAAACGAAACAAGGAGTGAGTCAATGTATCCATCTATAACAATCGAGGAGTTGGAACAAAAACGTCAAGAAGGGATAGCAGTGATTGATGTTCGAGAGGAATTACCGTTTAATCAAAATCATTTGCCAGAAGCCATCAACATTCCGTTAAATCAATTGCCTGAAAACATCAATGAATTAGATGATGACACAACCTATTATGTGATTTGTACCTTAGGTGTTCGCTCAATGCAAGCATGTGAATTTTTAGCGCACGAAGGTTATGACGTCGTAAATGTTGAAGGTGGTATGCAGGCCTATCGAGAAATGAAAAAATAAGTTTAAAATAACTGTTAAAACAATAAAATATCCGAATCATATCATGAGGAACACTACTATCTTAGTAGGTTTTCATTGCAAATTCACCAGAATTCGCAACAATTACTCAATATGATTCGGATATTTTTTTTATGTTTCAAAGGAAAGTTGTACTAATCAATAACCTTAATACTATCCATTTTTTGTTTTAAGACATCAGAAATTCTTTTTAGGTCACTGACATGTCCCACAAATTCTTCCATAGTTGCTAAGACTTCTTCTGCGTTGTCAGATACTTCTTCGGTACCAGCAGCATTTTCTTCGGTTGATGCTGAAATACTTTCGAGATTTTCCAATACAATATTTTGAATCGTAACAATGCGATTCGTTGAATTTTCGATTTCGCGAATCCCTTCAATCATTGCTGTACTACGATCAAATACTTCTTGTGAAGAAGCGATTGCTTGTTCAATTAAGCGTGTTTGATTTTCGCCACCATCTAAAGAACGAGAGGCTTGATCGACCGTCTCAGATGATTGGCCTTGAATTGTTGCGATAATGGATTCAATTTCTTTGGTTGAATTTTTACTTTGTTCTGCTAATTGACGAATTTCCGAAGTAACGACCGCAAATCCTTTACCAGATTCACCTGCTCGTGCCGCTTCAATGGAAGCATTTAGTGCTAATAAGTTGGTTTGATAAGAAATATCATTGATAACATTAATGATTTGGTTAATTGCTTGAATACTTTGATTCATACCATTCATGCTATCGACTAAAATGCCGATTTGATTCATTTCATGTTGCTAACTCGTATTGACTTCATTCATTAGGGCCATACTTTGTTGGTTGATACTAGATACTTCTTGTGACTGATTGTTCATGGTAGTCACGTTCGTTGTCAATTCTTGGACTACATCTGATAATTGCTGTAACTGTGATACGCTACGTTCGGTTTCTTGTGATAATTCGAAGAGTGACTCTGACATAGTCGCCACCTGATCACTTTCTTGATGAACTTGTTTCACGATACCAGTTGTGCCATCAATCATATCGTTATAGCTGGCAGCTAAGCGATGAATTTCTGTCCCGTGTTTATCAGGATAGACATAACGACGAACCTTATTTAATAAATTGAAATTTGCCCCTTTTTGTTTGTCTGCTTTTTTGATTTTACGATACGTACCGTCTCGCAATTCATTGAAGTATTCTTCAAAAACAGCAATAATTTCTTTCACGACATTTCGAACAAAGAATGCGAAGAAAATGACAATAATCGCAATAACCACAGCGATGATGATTGAGTTTCTAATTAAAGCTTGTGTTTCGACCGCATATTCATTGGCTGGTAGATGATGACTATTCAGAAGCATTGCCATTGATGAAAACAGATGTTGTCTTAAAAGCAAACCAACAAACATTGATTATTGATACGAAATTTTATCAGGAGAATATGGTTACGAGTTATCGCAGTCAACAAGTAAAACAACAATCGAATAATTTGTATCAATTATTTAGCTATGTCATGAATTACCCCGCACAATCAGAAGAAAGCGTTGGGGGAGTATTGCTTTATGCTAAAACAAAGGCAATCACACAACCTCATCATCGATATACGATGATGGGCAAACAGTTATAGGTCATGGCATTGGATTTAGACCAACCATTTGAAGAAATCAAAGCGCAATTATTGGCACTACCGAAATGTTTTTTCAAGTATCCACAGTGAGTGGGATATCGGCGTTTGAATCGCTTTCTTTCATGATATGATAAAAAAAAAGAGGTGAACAGATGACAACGACTGAGATGTTACTACGAATGGGTTTAGCTGTTTTAGTGTCAGGGTTTATTGGATTTGATCGTGAAGTGAAAAATCGTCCAGCGGGGATACGTACGCATATTTTAGTTTGTATTGGTGCGACAATTATTGCGATGATTCAAGAGAATATTTCTGCCACTGCTTTTGATTTTGCACAGGGGCATCCCGAATTTCAAGGAATTGTGCGTGCGGATGAATCGCGGTTGATTGCACAAGTCGTTAGCGGCATCGGTTTTTTAGGTGCGGGCACAATTATTGTCACAAAACAATCGGTACAAGGTTTGACGACGGCGGCATCTTTGTGGGCAGTTGCAGGATTAGGTTTGGCAATTGGCATGGGCTTTTATCGTGTCGGTTTATTAGGTACGATTGTCATTTTATTGGTGTTAAGTGTCTTAAATCGGATGATTCGTATGCCAGAAATGAGACGTTTAGAGATTAGTTATCACTATTCACCAGAAATGCACCAATTGATCCATGAGGCGTTTGAAAAACAAGGGGTTGTAGTGAAAGATTATATGGTATCTATCCAGTGTGAACAACCAGTTATTTACGAAGATAGTTATCTGTTAGAAGTGCCTGTAGGTTTTTCTCGAGAGGAGTTATTGGCAACTTTGCTGATGCACTCAGAAATTCAATCGATTCGCTTGCGTAGTAATTAAGCAATTTTTTCGTAAAAAATGCCTCGTTCACTTATAATTAGTAAGAGGTGAAAAGATGAAAATTGAAGTAAGACGTCGTTTAATTGGCACGATTCCTTTATTGGAAGTTGTTGAGCAAACGGCATTATATGAAAAACGACCATTGATTATCTATTATCACGGTTGGCAAACACAAAAGGAATTGGTTTTAACGCAAGGAAGAAAATTAGCCCAAGCTGGTTTTCGAGTGTTGCTGCCTGATGCTGCGAATCACGGAGAACGAAAAAATCCAGTGTCTACAATTCCGTCCTTAACGTTTTGGCAAAGTATTCAAACGAATTTATTTGAATTTTCGTTGCTCGTCGATTTTTTCAAGCAAATGGATTTAGTCGATGAATTTATTGGCGTTGGTGGCGTTTCGATGGGAGGTATGACCACCTGTGGATTACTGACACACCATCCAGAAATCTCAGCAGCAGCGTGTGTGATGGGTTCCCCTTCTTATTTAGGGTATCGGGAGTTACTGCAAACAAGTGTGAAAAATCGTGGGTTATCGTTGCCAACTGATTATGAAGCATTGACGAGTTGGATTGAAGCGTATGATTTGATGACTGTCTATCCTACTTTGCCGAAACGTCCGTTGTTCTTTTGGCATGGAAAAGAGGATGAAAAAATTCCCTATACGCAAGTCGCAGAATTTGTTGACGCACATCAAGATGAGTCCATTCAGTTTATTTCAGCTGAAGAACGTCATTTAGTCCGTGGTGAGACGATGACGCAGGTAACAGATTTTTTTATACAAGCAGAAAAGTCACTCTAAAAAGAGCGACTTTTTTACATATCAATTTTTTTGTCTTTATGATAATACGCCAAATCATGAGCAGAAATCTCACGTAATACACGGCAAGGATTACCAACTGCCACCACATTGGCGGGAATATCTTTGGTAACAATACTTCCGGCACCAATAACTGAATTTTTACCAATTGTTATGCCTGGTAAAATCACACTGCTTGCACCAATCCAGACATTGTCTTCGATGGTAACAGGTAAGTTATATTGGGCTTGTTTTTGTCGAAGCGCTGGATGAATGGGGTGTGTCCCAGTTGCTACGGTAACATTTGGACCAAACATAACATAATTCCCAACACGAATGGCGCAATCGTCAACTAAAGTTAAGTTAAAATTCGCATAGACATGGTGTCCAAAGTACACATGCTTTCCGCCCCAATTTGCGTGAAAAGGCGTTTCAATATAACAGTCTTCACCAATTGCTGCGAACATTTCGTTAAGCAAGGCTTGTTTTTCTGCTCTTTTTGAGGGAGGCAGTTGATTGTAGTGAAATAATTTTTCTAGGTAGAGTTCTTGTTCGACACCTAAAGATGGATTATCGGCATAATAAAGTTGTTCGTTGTACATGCGTTGCAAGCTTTCTTCTAATTCCATGAAATACCTCCTAAATTGAATTCCCTTACATTATACCTTTTTTTGTCTTAGAAAGAAAAAAGCACAGAAAAAATTGCTTTGTTCATTTTTGTTTATGTTGAATTTCAAAGTTATCGCGGTATAATAGATTTTGTATCGACATTATTGTAGGGAATGTAACAAGCAAAAAAATCGTTTTTTGTGAGAATATTTCATATAATGGGAAATGTATGACTTGAAGGAGGAGTAACAAAAAAATGGATTATCGCGTATTACTATATTATAATTACACAACAATTGCAGACCCTGAATTATTTGCAAAAGAGCACTTAGCATTTTGTAAATCAATTGGTTTAAAAGGACGTATTTTAGTTGCTAACGAAGGAATTAATGGTACTGTTTCAGGAACAATCGAAGCAACTGATGCGTATATGGCACACATGCATGCTGACGAACGTTTCAAAGATACTTGGTTCAAAATTGATGAATCAGAAGGACATGCCTTTAGAAAAATGTTTGTACGACCTCGTCAAGAATTAGTTGCTTTAAACTTAGAAGACGATATTAATCCACGTGAATTAACAGGAAAATATTTAAATCCAAAAGAATTCAAAGAAGCTTTGTTAGATGAAGATACGATTGTCTTAGATGCTCGTAATGATTACGAATATGATTTGGGACACTTCCGTGGTGCTGTTCGTCCAGATATTCGCAGCTTCCGTGAATTACCTCAATGGATTCGTGATAACAAAGAGAAATTTATGGATAAAAAAGTGGTTACTTATTGTACTGGTGGTATCCGCTGTGAAAAATTCTCTGGTTGGTTATTGCGTGAAGGTATAGAAGATGTTGCCCAATTACATGGCGGAATTGCGATGTATGGAAAAGACCCTGAAGTTCAAGGTGAACTATGGGATGGGAAAATGTATGTCTTTGACGACCGTATCAGTGTAGAAATTAATCAAGTGGATAAACAAGTGGTTGGGAAAGATTGGTTTGATGGCACACCTTGCGAACGTTACATTAACTGTGCAAATCCAGAATGTAACCGTCAAATTTTAACTTCTGAAGAAAATGAAGCCAAACACTTAGGTGGCTGTTGTTACGAATGTGCCGCCAACGAAAACAACCGTTACGTGGTTGCACATAATATCTCACCAGAAGAACGTGAAGCACGTTTATCAGCAATTGCACCAGAAGCAACGGCATAACAAACGGAAAGAAGGGGCTGTTATTAGAGCCCTTTTTTTAGTGGAAAATTTAGTACATTTGATGTAAGAAAATACAAAAGTCCAATCTATATCTGTAGATAGGGCTTTTTTTATGCAAAAAAGTGCGAATGTGACGTATAGATTCGCAAGTATTTGATAAAAAATCCTCCTATCGCCTGATTTTCTTTTTCAAAGTATATGCGATACTATAGAAGAAAGGGAGGGTAATAGAATGGAAGAAAAGAATACATTTCATGTGAATGGTTACTTAGGATTGTTTGTGTTACTTGGATTAATGTTAGCAGGCATTTATTTATTTTATATGGGGGTTACTACAGAAAGTGTTTTCCAAATTGTCACGAGTATTGTGATTTGGATTATTTCGATTTTGTTTATTAGTTCGTTGACAATTGTTAGCCCCAATCAAGCAAAAGCGATTTTATTTTTTGGGAAATATTTAGGAACCATCAAATCAAATGGGTTGTTTATCACAACACCGTTAACACAAAAAATCAATGTATCCTTAAAAGTACGTAACTTTAACAGTTCGTTATTGAAAGTCAATGACAATGATGGCAATCCGATTGAAATTTCTGCAGTAGTCGTTTTTAAAGTGGTGGATACAGCAAAAGCGTTGTTTGATGTTGATTATTACCAAGATTTTGTAGAGATTCAAAGTGAAACAGCAATTCGTCATATTGCGACACAATATCCGTATGATTCATTCAGTGATGATGATGTGACGTTGCGTGGGAATACGGGATTGGTTTCGGATGAATTAGCTAAAGAATTACAAGAGCGTTTAGCAGTTGCGGGTGTGGAAGTAATTGAAACGCGTTTGAATCATCTAGCGTATTCTACTGAAATTGCGAGTGCGATGTTGCAACGTCAACAAGCAAGAGCTATTCTAGCTGCCCGTCAAACTATTGTGGAAGGTGCAGTTACGATGACACAAATGGCGTTAGAACAAATTGAAGAAGGACAAGAAATTAATTTTACTGACGATCGTAAAGTTCAATTAATTAATAATTTGTTAGTCTCAATTATTACCGACCGAGGAACACAACCTGTCATTAATACTGGAGATGTCAAAGAAACGAAATCAAGATAGGAGACTTCGTATGAAAAAGCTATATATTAAACAAAAAGTTTTTAGTATTGGTGAAAAGTTTACAGTGACCGATGAGAATCAACAACCGCGTTATTTTGTTGAAGGAAGTTTCTTTAAAATTCCTAAAGAATTCCGAATTTTAGACGAAAATCATCGTGAAGTGGGCGTGATTACGAAAAAAATCTTTTCATTATTGCCAAAATTCTTTGTTGAAGTTGATGGTGAAGAGATGATTACAATCACGAAAGAATTTACGTTTTTTAAGCCGAAATATTCGATTGATTCACATGGTATTGATGTGGATGGCAATTGGTGGGACATGGACTTTGACGTTCGTGTTCATGGGAAAAAAATTGCTGATATTAATAAGAAGTGGTTCACTTGGGGCGATACTTATGAAGTGACGATTGTGGATGAATCATTTGAACAACTGATTATTTCATTAGTGATTGCGATTGATTGTGTGAAAGCAGATGAGAGTGCCGCAAGTAGTGCTAGTAGTTCTTAGAGTGGAGATTTACATCTTCATTCTTTTTTTGTTCGGTTTTTAATGATTTTGATGTAGTTTTGAAATTGGAATGTTCGAATTTTATCTATTTATAAGAATGATTCCATTTCTTTTGTTATTTTCTTTCGTTTTTTTGTAAAAAAAGTATTTACAACGAATAATTAAAGTGTATAATAAACGAGTGCTTAGATATTAATGTACGTGTTTGGTTGTTTAATTCTTTGTTTTCAACCTAAATACATTCGTTTTTATCTATAATGACGGAAAATTAAGATGATTTTATTCGGAGGGAATATAAAAAAATGAAAAAAACAAAATTTATGAAATTGGCTTTAGCGACAGCAGGAATTGTTGCTGTATTAAGTGGTTGTGGCAATGGCGGAACAGCTAGCTCAGATTCAAGTAGCAGTTCTTCAAGTAAAGCAAGTTCCTCGGAAGTTTCATCCGTTGCGTTAATTACAGATGGTAATGGTGTAGATGACCGTTCATTTAACCAATCAGCTTGGGAAGGTATGGTTGCTTGGGGTGAGGAAAATGGTGTGGAACAAGGAGCAAATGGGTACCAATATTTCCAATCATCAGGTGAATCTGATTTTATTCCGAACATTGACCAAGCGTTAACAGCTGGTTATCAAACCATCTTTGGAATTGGTTTTAAATTACAAGCAGCAATTCAAGAACAAGCAACAGCTAATCCAGATGTGAATTTTGTGATTGTCGATGAAGTTGTCGACGGATTGGATAATACTGTTTCAGCGACTTTCAAATCAAATGAATCTGCCTATTTAGCTGGTTTAGCAGCAGCTTATTCAACACAAACAAATACAGTTGGTTTCTTGGGTGGCATGCAAATTTCATTGATTGAAGCCTTTGAAGCTGGTTTCAAACAAGGTGTTGAAGATGGTGCGAAGGCGTTAGGCAAAGACATTAAAGTGGTCAGCCAGTACGCAGGTGATTTCTCAGCACCAGATAAAGGACGTACAATTGCTTCAGCGATTTATGCCCAAGGCGCAGATATTATCTACGGTGCAGCTGGTGCAACTGGAAATGGCTTATTCCAAGAAGCAAAATCATTGAATGAAACACGCGATGATAAAGTTTGGGTAATCGGCGTTGACCGTGACCAATCGGAAGAAGGAGCCTACAAAAAAGATGGCAAAGAAGATAACTTCACATTAACTTCAACTTTAAAAGAAGTCGGCGAAGCAGTTAAAGACTTAGCAGAGAAATCAAATAACGGCGAATTTCCTGGTGGTGAACACATTGTTTATGGTTTAGAAGAAAATGGTGTGGGTCTAACAGATGGTCAACTTTCAGATGATGCTAAAGCAGCAGTCAAAGAAGCACGTGAAAAAATTATTGCAGGTGACATTGTTGTCAAAGATACGTTAAAATAGCATATAGGATACGACACAGATAATGGAACTTCATTTGTCTGTGTCGTCTTTAATGAAAAGGAGAAATTATGAGAAAAGTTTATTTGAACCATGATGGTGGCGTTGATGATTTAGTGACATTATTTTTAATGTTACAAATGGAAGAAGTAGAAGTCGTTGGTGTAGGGGTTATTCCAGCTGATTGTTATTTAGAACCAGCTGTTTCTGCGAGTCGTAAAATTATTGATAAATTTGGGAACGGACAAAATATTTCGGTAGCAGCCTCAAATTCCCGTCCTAAAAATCCATTTCCAAAAGATTGGCGGATGCATGCCTTCACGGTGGATGCCTTGCCGATTTTAAATGAAAGTGGGAAATTGGAAACGGAATTAGCAGAAAGTTATGCGCATCAACATTTAATTGAGACATTACATGCCCAAGAAGAGCCAATTGATTTGGTATTTGTTGGGCCATTAACCGATTTATCTCGTGCATTAGAAATTGATCCAAGCATTCAAGAAAAAATTGGCAAACTCTATTGGATGGGTGGTACCTTCTTAGAAAAAGGGAATGTTGAAGAACCAGAACATGATGGAACAGCGGAATGGAATGCTTTTTGGGATCCTGAAGCAGTAGCGATTGTTTGGGATAGTTCGATTGAGATTGTCTTAGTTGCTTTAGAAAGCACAAATATGGTGCCACTAACGAACGATATTCGTGACATGTGGGCAAGAAATCGTGCAGACGAAGGGATTGATTTCTTAGGACAAGCATATGCGATTGTTCCTCCATTGGTTCATTTCCAAACGAATTCAACTTATTTCTTATGGGATGTGTTAACTGCGGCAACTTTTGGCAAAGAGGACATGGTCAAAAAAGAAATCGTTCCCTCAATTGTGATTGCTGATGGTGTCAGTCAAGGAAAAACCGAACGTCATGACAATGGACGTCCAGTAGAATTAGTTTATCATGTCGAACATGACACATTTTTTGATTATATTACCAATCTTGCACGTCAAGAGAAATAAACGAATAAATTTAGAAAAGGACTAGATTTCTAGTCCTTTTCTATTTAAAATGAAGGGGAAACGACTAACGAAGGAAGTAGGTAAAATCATGTTATATGGATCAATTGAAGCAGGCGGTACAAAATTTGTCTGTGCAGTCGGTAATGAAGCATTAGAAATCGTGGAACGTGTGAGCTTTCCAACGACTGTACCAGAAGAAACAATGGCATTAGTCATCGAATTTTTCAACAAGCACAAAGAAGAGTTAGTAGCAATCGGTGTAGGTTCGTTTGGCCCAATCGATATTCATCAAGATTCTGAAACATACGGTTATATTACATCAACACCGAAATTAGCATGGCAAAACTATGATTTTGTAGGTACTTTAAAAGAATCATTCAATATTCCTGTTGCTTGGACAACAGATGTCAATGCAGCGGCTTATGGTGAATATGTGTTTGGAAATGGTAAAGGGTTATCAAGTGTCGTGTATTATACTATTGGTACGGGCGTTGGTGGAGGCGCTTTACAAGAAGGACGCTTTATCGAAGGCTTTAGTCATCCTGAAATGGGACATATGTTAGTAGTGCCACATCCAGATGATACATTTGAAGGAAGCTGTCCTTTCCATGGCAACTGTTTAGAGGGGATGGCAGCCGGACCAGCTGTTGAAAAACGTAATGGTCGTAAAGGGCAAGATATTCCAGAAGACGATCCATTCTGGGAAATTGAAGCATATTATATTGCGCAATGTGCGTACAATACAACATTGATGCTGTCTCCAGATGTGATTATTTTTGGTGGTGGGGTCATGAAACAACGTCACATGGTTGAAAAAGTACACCAAGCATTTGCAAAATTATTAAATGGTTACGTGAGAACACCTGATTTAGACAAATACATTGTGACACCTGCTTTAGAAGATAATGCGGGAACACTAGGTTGTCTTGCTTTAGCAAGAAACGCTGAATTACACGGCCATTAATCGAATTTAAAGGGGACTAGCATGAGTTTATATCTAGAAATTCCTGAACTAAATCAACAGTTTCCATATCGTTTTTTATTGAACGACGGCATGACGATTGTTTATCCTCATTGGCATAAAGAAATTGAATTAATTTATGCCAGTCGAGGAAAAGTCAATATTGGCATTGGTCAAACGGTGGTTGCTTTAGAAGAAGGAGAGATGATTTTCTTTGCTAGTGGAGAACCCCATTATTTTCTGGCGTCTCCTGATAGTGAGCGTTACGTGTATCAATTTGATTTGAAATTATTTGATGAATCAAGCTTGCGGAAAAATGAAGAGAATTTGATTACTTTATTTGAACAAGGCGAGCGTCATAGCCGCTATTGGCCTCCAGAATTTAGTGAGACAATCAAAAATCTACTAGTGGAATTGTACGACTTAGAAATCACACAGCCGATGGGTGAAAATTATTTGATTCTTAGTTGTTTGTATCGCTTAATTGGTGAATTTTATCAATCACTGCCACGAAAAACGGAACAAGTAAAAGTCACACCGACTGCAGTCCATCGAAAAGAAACGTTAGAACGGTTAAATCAAGTCTTTGATTACATCGAAACACGTTATCAAGAAGCGATTACTGTGGATGAAGTGGCTAAATTTGTTGGGTTTAGTCCGTATTATTTTACTCGCTTTTTCAAAAAAAATACGGGACAAACATTCATTCAATTTTTGACGGAATATCGCGTCAATCAAGCGAAGTTCATTTTGTCTAATGAAAAATTGCCAATGGCAGAAGTTGCGGAACAAGCTGGTTTTTCGAGTGTCAAAACCTTTCATCATGTCTTTAAAGAAGCTGTGGGACAATCACCGTTGCAATATCAAAAGAAGATGACGGAATAAAAGAGTGGCAGATTTGTAATAGAATCTGCCACTCTTTTTATTTTGTGTATTTTGGTAATGTAATGCGGACGGTGGTTCCAATATTTAAGGTGGAGTCATAAACAATAGCATCTTGAATACCATAATATAAAGAAATTCGTTGTTTAACATTTTGAATACCATAATGTTTTCCTTGATGTGTTAGAATATTTTCTAATTGGTTAGCTGTCATTCCTCGTCCGTTGTCACTAATTTCAAATTGTAAATAATTGTCTAATAATTTTCCACGAATGGTTAGCTTGCCGCGACGTTGATCTTCAATGTGATCGATTCCGTGGAAAATGGCATTTTCTACAAATGGTTGAATTAATAACGTGATAATCTCGTATTGTTTGATTTCTTCATCAACATCAATGTCTAAATCAAAGGAGTAGTTATGCATTTTTAATTGGATTTTGGCATAGGTAATGGTAAGCTCAAGTTCTTTGGCAATTGACAGTCGACTTTTGCCATTATTTAGACTCAAACGATAAAATTGAGAAAGTAATTGAGCCATTTCACTAATTTCTTGATTACCTGTTAGTAGAGCTTTGTTATTGATTAAAGATAATGAATTGTAGAAAAAATGTGGATTGATTTGTGCTTGTAAGGCACGCAATTCATGTTTTTGTTGTTTAATTTCAGATTTATAGACTTTGTTGATAAGCTCTTGAATTTGATGAATCATTTGATAAAAACTTTGATAAAGTTTAC
The DNA here is from genome assembly GCF_029023825.1 of Enterococcus saccharolyticus subsp. saccharolyticus. NCBI lineage: Bacteria > Bacillati > Bacillota > Bacilli > Lactobacillales > Enterococcaceae > Enterococcus > Enterococcus saccharolyticus. The sequence goes on from NZ_CP118957.1 coordinate 461,995, forward strand.
CAATTTCATCGTTTGACTGATATGTTGGTTTTAAATTTAATGTGTTCTCAGGCGAATCGTTCATTTGATCAGCCAATTTTTGGATAGGAGCAACTACTGTCTTGGATAGTCCAATAATGGATAAACTCAACATTAGAATGGCAAATAAAAAGATGAAACCAGCAGCAGAAACGAGTAAAAATATACCATTATAAACAGAATACATTGGGCGTGAAAAAGTAATCTCCCAAGAATTTTTTAATTGTTTTTTATTTTGAATCTGCGATTGGTTGAATCTTTGGAATATTCGTGAAAGAACACCTAATTGTTCTGGTCGTTCATTTGAAAATTGAAATAAGTTTTTTTGTTCGGCATCTGTAATAGTTAGTTGATAAGGTTCATTCGAGATATTTTCTAGATTATCAAAAATCGCTTCTGGAGATAATTGAAATACAATAATATTGGTATCTTTATTTTTAGCAGAAAATAATTGGCTATACAAATAAATTTGATTGTTATCTGTATCTACAAAATATGAAATATTTGTTGTATTGTTCAATTTAAAATGTGAAGTGATATCTCCTGGTATTATTTTTTTTACATACTTTCCATGATCATACAAATTAATAGACGTATACAAAGTAATATTCGCAATCGTTTCTTGTTGGGAATAGATACTTTGAAATAAAGGAACAATCGTATTGGTATATAAGTCGTATTGTTCGAAATTACTTGGATTTTCAATGGCTAATTCATCGACTAAAAATTGAGAGCTAGTCAAAAAAGAAATTGCTTCTTCATAAGTTGTTAAACGCAAGTTAATTTGCTGATACGTAGAAGTAAGGTTATCTTGGTTATTTGATTTTTCACGTTCTACGATAAAATGTTGAATAATTCCAATACTAAAAAAAGTAAGTAAAAGTAATGGAAAAAGACTTGCTACAAAGGAAATGACAATGATTTTTCGTTGGAAAGATAGATTTTGAAAGACACTTCTTATTTTATTTTTCATTTGGAATCTGTCCTTTTACTTTGCGAAAGCTTTCAGGTGTGACACCTGTATACTTTTGAAAACTTTTTATAAAATATGAATAACTATTAAACCCTACTAATTGGCTAATTTCTCGTACACGATGGTGTGAGTGAATCAATAATTCTTTGGCTTTTTCCATACGTATCTCGTTAAGGTACTTTGTAATTCCTATTTGTTCTTCTCGTTTGAATAAATCGCTTAAATATTTTGGGGCGAGATGAACGTTATTTGCTAGAATTTCTAAGTTTAATTCTTCTTGATAATGATTCCACATATAGTTTTTTGTTTCTCGAACATACTCATTTGTTGTAGTATGTAAATCATTGAAGCGCTGTTCTACGAGTTTTAATAATTTTACGAATGCTTTTGGTATTTGAATAAAAGATGTGGCATCTAAAATTTTTTCTAAATCAGATCGTACTTCTTTGGGATTAATTTCAACTGTTTCAACGATTGTACGATAAGTAGTCGCAAAGAAAAATTTAACAATACTAGGTGTTTCACTTGCAGCTTGTTCATATTGAGAAAATAACGAAGATAGTCGTTTTTGAAGCAACTCAAAATTTTGTTGTTGAATCGCTTCTTTTATTTTGTTTAAAATTTTTTCTTCTAGGGCAATGTTTTTTGTAGGCAATTTTGTAGCTAAGACGATATTCTTTTCTTTTTTATAAAATTTTTGTGTTATTTGCTCATTGTGTTGTTCGTAAATAGTATAAATTTCTAAAGGATTTTGGAGACGTTGGGATACTTCAATTGTCACTTCAATACCTAAATGTTCTTGAAGTTGTTGAAGGAGTTCACGTTTTTTCAAAATTGCTTCATGAACTGTTACGGTTGAGAGTAAGTAGACAAATCGTGTGAGACTGGTTCGAACAATTATGGTATTTTCTTTATAAAATTGAAGAAAATTTTCTAATTTAGCCGCTTCATCATGATTACTGTCAATCGTCAAGAAATAGGTCACTGTTTTGAGTAATGAAAAAGCCATGGTTTGTTCTTTTGGAGCTAATTGTTCAAAAGAAACACCGCTAAATAATTTTATTAATAAATCTTGTTGACCGATACGTTGCTGCTGTTGTTGTTCTATTTGTGTTTTTTGAATAGCTTTCATTAATTTATCAAGCTGTAAATAAAATTCTTCTGGATTAATTGGTTTTAGCAAATAATTAACCGCTTGCAAATCAAACGCTTTTTTAGCATAAGTAAAATCATCATAGCCACTAATAAACAGTATGGGTAGTTGTTGGTGTTGGATTCTCAGTGTTTCAGCAAGTTCAATCCCTGTTGAAAAAGGCATTTGAACATCCGTAATTAATAAATCAATAGGGTGTTTAGAAAAAATATCTAATGCTTCTTTTCCATTGATTGCTTCGTAGACTATCCATTTTTCAGAATGCTTCTCTAAAAGAAAGCATAGAAGTTCGCGTTGATCAAAATGATCATCAGCGATTAATACATGATACATAGTAGAACCTCCTAAAAAACTAATTGCACAATAAAAGTATAGTCTGAATTATGTGTTCCTACAAATAGGAATAGTATTTATTTTTTTGAAAGCGCTTTATGTTATGGAATTTGTTTTATAAAAATGGAAAATGTTCTATTTAAGTAATGAAAACGATTGCTTATACTTGTATTATCAAATAACGGAGGAATACAAAATGAAAAGTTGGAAAAAAACAGCAATGTTAGCCATTTTACCATTCGTTTTAACAGGATGTGGAGACAAAGAGAGTACAGAGGAAGCACCAACGAATGCTGATGGTGATGTTATCATGACGATTGGTCAACAAACTGCACCTAATTCAAAACTTCCTAAAGGTGATTCATATAGCGATAATGCTTATCGTAGAATTATCAAAGAAAAGTTAGGGATTGAGTTGAAAAGCGCATTTGAAGCAAATGGGGAGGATTATGATCGTCAAGTGTCATTAGCTATTGCCTCAGGAGAAATCCCTGATATGATGGTCGTTTCTAGAGATGATTTGGAAGAATTAGTTGATAATGATCTTGTAGCTGATTTGACAGATGTCTATGATGAGTATGCTAGTGATCGAGTAAAAGACATTTACGATTCATATGATGGGTTTACATTAGATATGGCAACGATTGATGATCGATTAATGGCTATCCCAGGAACAACAAACGATTTTGGTCCTAATATGGTGTGGATTCGCCAAGATTGGTTAGATAAATTAAATATCAAACTCGATGAAGATGGGAATAATGCGATTAGTTTGGAAGAATTAGAATCAACTGCCAAACAATTTAAAGAAAAAGACCCTGGTGAGACAGGAAAGTCAACTGGATTAGCTTTAGCGAACTGGTTGTCCTCTCAAGATCATGGCGGTTCAGGATATACTGCAACAGCTATTATGAATTCCTTTGGCGCATACCCTAAAGTTTACTTAAAAGATGATAAAGGAAAGGTTTATTATGGTTCAAATACCGAAGAGATGAAAGAATCGTTAGTTTATTTAAATAGATTATTCGAAGATGGTCTATTAGACCCACAATTTGGTACACGTACGTATGACGATATTAATGCAATGATGGTCAATGGTGAATTGGGTATAGTACCTGGTCCATGGCATATTCCAGATTGGGGATTAGTTCAAGCTAGAGCGACAAATTCTAATGCAGCATTTGTGCCATATGCGCTTGAAGATAATAGTGGTAATGGAAAAATCAATGAAAGTGAAAAGTCAGCAACAGGTGGATTTATTGTTGTCAGAAAAGGCTTTGAGAAACCAGAAGCATTAATTGAAATTATTAACTTGTTATTTGATGATATCGCAACATCAAAGGATATGGAAAATGACTATCCAGAATTATATGAATACGCACAGTTAGCAGTAGACGGTTCTGTTAAACCAGTGAATATTGAGCTGTTTCCGAACCTAAGTGAGATTGATGATGCGGTGGAAGCAACTAATGCTGCAGAAGGTAAAACAAATATTGAGGATATCACTAAATTTATTGTACAAAATAACGCGCGTAAAATTAAAGCTTATTTAGATAATCCAGAAGAAGCAAGTCCTAGTGATTGGGCATTATATGCTTCTCGAGTATTAGCTGTAAATAATGTTATGAATGGTACGCGTGAAAAGAACTTATTAAATGATGTTCATCCAATTGTCATTAATCAAACGTTGTCTTCTATGGAAAGAAATGGTGCTCAAATTTCTAAGTTGGAAGAAGAAATGTTTATTAAATTTGTGACTGGTGAAGAATCGCTGGATAATTTTGATAAATATGTTAAAACGTGGAACACACAAGGTGGAGAAATAATTGTTAATGAGATTCAGCAATTAGAAGATGAGAAAGAGTAACTAACTGAAGAGATGGAGCGTCTGAGAAAGAACAGAAGCTCCATTTCTGTTTAAGGAGGAACGTACATGAAATTATCGAAAAATAAGCGTAATTCATGGGTATCGAAAGATCAATTTTTTTATTTAGCAATGATTATTCCAGGAATAATTTTTTTATTGATTTTCAATTATGGTCCAATGTTTGGTTTATGGATGGCTTTTCAAGATTTTGTACCAGCAAAAGGCATTTTCAATTCTCAATTTGTTGGCTTAGATAATTTTAACTATTTATTTCATTTACCTGATATTTGGAAAGTTACTTATAATACTATTTTTATTGCAGTAGGTAAAATCATTTTAAATACAGTGATTCCTATTATTTTTGCGATATTGTTAAATGAGATACGAGTGAAGTGGATGAAAAAATCAATGCAAACGATTGTTTATTTACCGTATTTTCTTTCATGGGTTATTTTGGGTTCTGTAGTTGTTAATCTATTTAATCTAGATGGTGTGGTCAATCAAATTTTAGAATCTATCGGTCTAACTTCGATTAATTTTTTAGGGAGTAATAAAGTGTTTCCACATTTGTTAATCTGGACAGATGTTTGGAAAGGTTTCGGTTATAATTCTATCATCTTCCTCGCAGCTATTACTTCAATTGATCCAGGTTTGTATGAAGCTGCCACAATGGATGGTGCGAGTTGGTGGCAAAAAGTCCGGCATGTCACTTTACCAGGAATGATGCCATTTATTATTCTTATGACTATTTTGGCATTACCGGGAATTTTAAGTGCCGGATTTGACCAAGTATATAATTTATATTCCCCACCAGTTTATGCAAGCGGAGATGTGCTAGATACGTATGTTTATCGGATTGGTTTGATTGGTCGAGATTACAGTTTAGGTACAGCAGTAGGTCTCGTTCGTTCGGTAGTGGGATTAATTTTGATTTATGTATCTAATAAAATAGCGGAAAAATCAACCAATAGAGTGATGTTCTAACTAAAGGAGAGACGGAAAATGAAAGAAAAATTTGGTGTTCGCCAATTAATTATTTATTTTATAGTCATACTGTTAACGTTATCTTGTCTGATTCCAATGGTCAATGTACTATCTATTTCATTAAGTAGTTCAACAGCAGTAGCAGGAAATCGAGTAGGGTTATGGCCTGTTGAGTTAACTTTAGCAGCATATGAGAGAATTATGAATGATGGTCAGTTTTGGCGCTCGTTTGGAATTTCGGTCTTTCGAGTATTTGCTTCTTTAATTCTTAATTTGGTTATTATTGTAACGATGTCCTATCCGTTATCCAAATCCAAGAAGGTCTTTCGTTCGCGAAGATTTTTTATGGGATTAATTATTTTTGCAATGTTATTTAATGGAGGGATGATTCCAACCTATTTGGTTATACGAAATTTAGGATTAATCAATAGTATTTGGTCATTGATTTTGCCTGGAGCCGTACCAATAGGCAGTATTATTCTAGTGATGAATTTTTTCCGTGGAGTTCCAAAATCACTTGAAGAATCAGCATGGTTAGACGGAGCCAATCCGTGGCAAATTTTAACTAGAATTTATATTCCCATCTCTTTACCTTCTTTAGCAACTGTTTCGCTATTTAGTATAGTTGGTAGTTGGAATGATTTTATGAGTGGATTGATTTACATGACAAAACCGCAGAATTATCCATTGATGACGTATATCCAATCACTAACAGTCAATATTGCTGAAACTATTCAAAATGCGTCTGGAATGAGTTCAGAACAATTACAAAGCTTATTAGCTGTTTCTGAACAAAACTTAAATGCTGCTAAAATTGTCGTTGCTATTGTTCCGTTGTTAATCATTTATCCATTTTTACAAAAATATTTTGTACAAGGAATTGTTGTGGGTGCAGTGAAGGAGTAGAAAATAATGGAAAATTTATTTCGTATAGATGGGCTAGTTTATCGAGTAATGTTAAAAATTTGGCAGTTATTATTGCTCAACTTCTTGATTTTAATGGCAAGTTTACCGCTAATTACCATTGGAGCTGCTCAAACAGCAGGCTTTACTGTCACAACACACATGATTACTAAAGGTGAAACTCAGATTCTAGCGACCTTTGTCACATCGTTTAAAAAGAATTTCAAGCAAAGTACTTTATTATGGGGGATATTATTGCTTAGTAGTAGTATCCTAATTATTAATTGGAATTACTTGATTCAATTTCAGCAATGGGGAAGTTGGGTAACAATCGGTTTGGGGATTGTTACGTTGCTTGTACTGAATCTATTTCAATATGCGTTTTTCTATATTGCACGTTTTGATGACTCGTTCAAATCTACTATACGAAATTTATTGAAATTGCCTATACGTTATCCAGTACGTAGTATGCTTTTAATGATTGCTGGGGGCTTGCCATTGGGAGTGATGACATTATCTCCATATACTTTTGTTTTTGGTTTGTATATGAGTTGTTTTTTAGGCATTAGTCTGGTTCACTTTTTCCGAAGCTATTTGCTTTTAAGTTTCTTTGAGAAAGTGGTGGAAAGAGGAGGAGAAAAAGATAAATAAAAAAGAACGAATTATCTAAGAGTTGTATTCCATACAGCTTAGATAATTCGTTCTTTTTACGTTGTTTGTCCTTGTAAAACTTTTACCGGTAATTTATATGCAGGTTCCCATTGTTTATCGGGATAAGTAATGCGTTGAATCAATAATTCCACCAGTAATTCAGCTAGCTCATCGATGGGTTGGACAATCGTAGTTAATTTTGGAAAATAATTTTGTACAAAACGCGTTCCATCATAGCCGACTAATTTTAAATCTTCTGGAATTTTACGTTGCATGTCTTGGCAAAGATTGTAGACAAGGATGGCGGTTAAATCATCGGTACAAAATAACCCATCGATGTCTTCTTCTTCTAAAATTCGTTTAATACGCATGGTTTTCAACGCTAAGGAATGTTCAAATGATTCAAAACGATAGACATGTTCTGTTAGTTTTTGCGTTTTTAAAAAATCAATGTACCCATGTAAACGGTCGTTGGTTGGAGAACCCGAGGCGTTACTTCCGGTAATAATCCCAATTTTTTTTGCACCTTGGGAAAATAAATATTCGGTTGCCATGTAGCCACCTTGATAATTATCGCCGCCGATAATAGGTATGCTGTCTGCTAACGCACGGTCGAATGACACAATTGGTAAATTGACTTGTTCATATTCTTTGATCCCTAAATTGTGTGCGCCAGCAATAATGCCATCGACTTTATTGGCAGCAAGCATATTCAAATAAGCTTGCTCTTTTTCTTTATTATTGGCACTGTCACATAAAATTGATTTATAGCCTCGTTTGAAAAATTTTGTTTCTAGTTTTTCAACCAATTCACCGAAAAATGGGTTGGCTACTGTTGGAAAAATCAAGCCGATTAATTGCGTATTTTTTCCTTGTAGCGAACGAGCTAATGAATTTGGCTGATAATTCAATTCTTTCATTGCTGCGTGGACTTTATCAATGGTTTTTTGACTTAATGAACCATAGTTATTAATCACGCGTGAAACAGTCGTTGGTGAAACGCCTGCTTTTTTTGCAACATCTGTGAGTTTAATTGCCATCGTCTATACTCCTTAGTTTTGTGATGATGACCGTAATTCCCAGTAATTCCCAGTATATTCTCCTTGATTTCCTTCAATGAAGAGGTGCGTTTCGCCTGCTTGTGGGAAGACACGTGAAGTTAATGCGTATTCACCATCATTGACGAAAATCTCACAAATTGATTTGTCGGCAAACACTTGCAGTTTTACTGCTTGGTTTTGGGTAAGTGTGATTGTCCGTGTGTTACCAAATACTTCATTTAACGGTAAGCTCACTTGAGAACGGTCTAAGATTATCTTACCATTTTTTGTGTCAAAATGAAGCGCTAACTTATGGTTATTTTGTTCATCTGCAAAGAAAGAGAGTGTCCCTTGACTATCAGCGGGTAAATTCACTTCAAGCTCATAACAATTGGTTGTATTTGTTACAACTGCTTGACGCGCTGCCAGTGTTCCTTGCACGGATGTTTGTGTCTGACGCAACGCTTGGTGTTCTGCAACAGGTTGTTGGTATAAGCGATTGTCTTGAATACGCAATTCACGGACTAAAGTTAAACAATGTGCCCAACCTTCTGTATCTGTTGGATAAGCCAATTCTGGCAAACCAGCCCAACCAACACTTAATACGCGACCATCTGGTGCATTGAATGCTTGTGTGGCATAAACGTCAAAACCATCATCTAAGTTTTGTAAGGGCTGTGGATTAACAATTTTAACATTCTCAACGTCAAAAGAATCGCCAATAATCACCATATTTGGATAAATATTTTCATATGGAGCAACCGTTTTTTCCATTCCTTGTGGACAGAAGATTAACACGGGACGTTCATCGATAAAGAGGAGGTTTGGACATTCAACCATGAAGCCCATTGAGTCGTTTGTGAAATCTAATTCTCCTAATAATGTCCAATCCGTAACATTTGCGCTTTGGTAAACCAATACTTTTCCTTCTTCTTGGTCATTTTGTGCACCAATCACTAATAAATAACCTTCGCCGTAAGGGATGACTTGGGGATCACGAAAATGCATCGTATATCCTTTCGGTGGTGTTGGAATTAGCGGTTTTTCGATTTTTGTGACGTGATTGTTTTGATCCATCCACGCCCCTAGTTGATAAGAAGCGCGTGACCAATTTTCTCCACGGACATTTCCTGTGTAGGCTAACAAGAGTTGATCGCCTACAGGTAAGGCTGTTCCTGAATAAACACCATGACTATCGTAGGAATTGTTAGGAAGTAAACCGTAGCCTTCGTCTTGCCAATCAACTAAATTTGTTGAAGAAAGGTGATACCAAGATTTTAAACCGTGAACTGGACCATATGGATAAAGTTGGTAAAAAAGATGCCAGCGTCCATTAAAATAAGAAAAACCATTGGGATCGTTTAATAAACCTGAGTTTGGTTGAATATGATAATTCATGTGCCACGGTGAATTTTTCTTAGCGTCAATTAGTTGTTGTTCATACGTTTGATTCCATTTTTCATAGGGGCGGTAACGCATTTCAGTTGTCCATTCGTTCATTATAAATGTGCTCCTTTTGTAAGTGTATTCTTTGCATTAAAGATAGCGTATTTTCATCTTTATGTCAAACGTATAACAGTTTAATAAAGGTTGATAAAACAATGAAGATTGCGTTTTCTAAAAATAATAAAAATAAATTTGATAAACGTTTGACAATTTTGGTAAATGGGTTATAATAAAAGTCAGAAAAAGCGATTACATTCGAGGAGGAAATAAAATGGATCACAAAAAAGTCGCGTTAGAAGTTATCGATGCAGTCGGAGAAGACAATCTGATTGCAGCAGCTCATTGTGCCACCCGGCTACGTTTAGTTTTGAGAGATACAAGCAAAATCAATCAAAGCGCACTGGATAATAATGATGATGTGAAAGGAACGTTTGAAACAAACGGTCAATATCAAATCATTATCGGACCTGGTGATGTAAACAAAGTCTATGCAGAAATTGTTCAAGCTACTGGTGTCAAAGAAGCATCAACTGACGATTTAAAAGAAATCGCTGCCAGTGGTAAAAAACCAAATCCTGTGATGGCAATGGTTAAAGCATTATCTGATATCTTTGTACCACTGATTCCGGCATTAGTTGCTGGTGGTTTGTTAATGGCGATTAACAACGTGTTAACGTCGCAAGGATTATTTGGTCCCCAATCAGTTGTAGAAATGTTTCCGGCATTCAACGATTTTGCAAGTATTATTAATTTATTAGCGTCGGCACCATTTGCATTCTTACCAGTCTTGGTAGGGTATTCTGCAACACAACGTTTTGGTGGAAACGGTTATCTAGGGGCAGCAATGGCGATGGCAATGGTTATGCCAAATCTTGTAAACGGTTATGGTGTAGCAAATGCGATTGCAGAAGGTACTATGCCTTATTGGAATATTTTTGGTTTACAAGTAGCACAAGCTGGTTACCAAGGTTCAGTTTTACCAGTTATCGCGGTGTCTTACATTTTGGCAAACTTGGAAAACTTCTTCCATAAACGCATTCCAAAAGTATTTGACTTTACCTTTACACCGATGTTAGCAATAATTATTACCGGATTTTTAACGTTTACGATTGTTGGTCCAGTGATGCGTACGGTTTCTGATGGTTTAACAGATTCTTTAGTTTGGTTATATACAACAACTGGTGCAGTTGGTTTAGGTTTGTTTGGTACATTTTATTCTTCAATTGTTATCACTGGTTTGCACCAAAGTTTCCCAGCAATTGAGACAACTTTATTAGCGGATGTTGCAAGAACAGGTGGATCATTCATCTTCCCAATCGCAGCGATGGCAAATATTGCTCAAGGTGCAGCAACATTTGCGGTATTCTTTATTACTAAAAATGAAAAACAAAAGAGTTTAGCTTCTTCTGCAGGGATTTCAGCAATGTTAGGGATTACTGAACCAGCAATCTTTGGGGTAAACTTAAAATTAAAATATCCATTTGTTTGTGCGATGATTGCTTCAGGTATCGCAAGTGTATTTATTGGTTTACTACATGTTTTAGCTGTTTCAATGGGACCTGCAGGAATTATCGGATTCATTTCAATTGCTGCAAAATCAATCCCAAGTTTCTTAATCTGTGCAGTGATTAGTTTTGTGGTCGCATTTGCGTTAACATTTGTTTATGGTAAAAAGAAAATGTCTGAACCAGAAGTAGCAGTAGCGACTGCTACAACAACAACTGTGACACCAGAAGCGCCAGCGTCAACAGTAGCAAGTACTTCAACTGTAGCGGTTGAAAAAGTAAGTTCTCCAGTTAAAGGACAAGCAGTTGCTTTATCAACAGTGAATGATCCAGTTTTTTCAAGCGAAATGATGGGTAAAGGAATTGCGGTAGTCCCTGAAAGTGACGAAGTTTTTGCCCCCGTTGATGGCACGTTGACTGTTGTTTATGATACAAAACATGCATACGGTATTGAATCAGATAAAGGTGCTGAAATTTTAATTCACATTGGGATCGACACAGTGAACTTAGCGGGTGAACATTTCACGACAGCGAAACAAAGTGGCGACCAAGTGAAAAAAGGTGATCTGTTAGGTACGTTTGATCGTGCAGCAATCAAAAAAGCAGGATACGATGATACTGTTATGGTGATTGTAACAAATACAGCGAATTATTCTGACGTTGCTCCTTTAGGAAAAACAGGAGTAGCTGCAGGCGAAGAGATTTTTGAGATTAAATAATGACAAACCAAAGCTGGTGGAAATCAGCGGTGATTTATCAAATCTATCCGCGTAGTTTTCAAGATAGCAATAATGATGGAATCGGTGATTTACCAGGCATCATTGAACGACTAGACTATTTAGCAACGTTAGGAATTGATGCTATTTGGCTAAGCCCAGTTTATCGTTCACCAAATGATGATAACGGTTATGACATTAGTGATTATGAAGCAATCGGTGAAGAGTATGGGTCCATGGATGACATGGACCGCTTGATTGCCGAAGCAAACCAACGCAATATCAAAATTATTATGGATTTAGTGGTAAACCACACGTCGGATGAACATCCATGGTTCCAGCAAGCGTTACAAGGAAAAGATAATCCTTATCATGATTTCTTTGTCTGGCGTGATACACCGAATGAATTAGAATCAAACTTTAGTGGTTCAGCGTGGGAGTATGTTCCTGCATTAGGTGAATATTACTTGCATCTGCATTCCATTAAACAACCAGATTTAAACTGGGAAAATCCAGAAATGCGCCAAGCGATTTGGGATATGATGAATTTCTGGCTAGAAAAAGGCATTGGTGGTTTCCGTTTAGATGTGATTGACTTAATTGGGAAAGAACCTGACAACTTAATCACGAAAAATGGTCCTAAATTGCATGAATTACTTCAAGAAATGAACGAAAAAACGTTTGGTGCTTATGATGTCGTAACAGTAGGCGAAACATGGGGCGCAACACCTGAAATTGCGGAATTATACTCAAAACCAGAACGGAACGAATTGTCGATGGTTTTCCAATTTGAACACATTAATTTGGACAAACAAGCTGGAAAACGTAAGTGGGATTTGAAAAAACTAGATCCACAAGATTTGCATGACGTTTTCTCAAAATGGCAAATTGAATTAGATGGTAAAGGATGGAATTCTTTATTTTGGAACAACCACGACTTACCGCGAATTGTCTCACGTTGGGGCAATGATTCAGAAGAATTCCGTGAAGTGAGTGGGAAAATGCTCGCAATTTACTTGCACTTTATGAAAGGTACGCCGTATATTTACCAAGGGGAAGAACTTGGTATGACGAATTTCCCAGTAGCGGATATTTCAGAAGTAGACGATATTGAAAGTCGTCGAATGTATGCGGAACGTTTAGAACAAGGGTACAGTAAAGAAGCGATGATCACGTCAATCAATGCAAAAGGGCGTGACAATGCACGTCATCCAATGCAATGGAATGACACTGAACACGCTGGTTTTACACAAGGAACACCTTGGTTACCTGCACATCCAAATAAAGCGAGTATCAACGTTGAAAAAGCCTTGGATAATCCAGCGTCAATTTTTTATACGTATCAAAAACTAATTGCTTTACGTAAAGAAAAACAAGTAATTATTGATGGTAGTTATGAAATAGTCGCAACGGAAAATCCAAATGTGCTAGCATACACACGGACATTAGGTGAAGAACGATTGTTTGTTGTCGTAAACTTTTCAGAAGAAGTCCAAACGTATCAATTGGCACACACGGAGTTTAAAGAAACGTTGATTCATAATTACAACACACCAATTACAACAACTTTACAACCGTACGAAGCATTTGCAGTAGAAATCTAAACAAAAACGACTGGAGCATTTGTTCCAGTCGTTTTTTGACGTTCAGGCTAATATTTACGACGTTTAAGACAAAAATAATTGAGTCGCTTCGAAACATGTTATAGTAAAAAAAAATACGTGATAGTAAAGGATAGGAAAGCGATTGAATAAAAAATTCTTATTAAGCATGGTCGTGAATCTAGTACTTATCGGTGGAATCGGGGGACTTCTTTTTGAAAAACAGCAATCCAATCAGAGATTAAATGCCACTATTTTGCATGATACTATTTATAGAGCCAAACACGGAGATGATTCATGGAATACACAACGACCAGAAGGGTACTACTTATTCGCAGATGAGGAATATATTACGGTGAAAACATTTGGACAAAAGCAGTTAATGAAAGCGAGTATCAGGTCATTGGTAATGGTGTATGTGAACTGGAACAGCATCAAGGGTTCGTTTTTGTGAAGGAAGACCATCTACAACTTAAATTATCAGAGAAGAATCCGTTGATTTTTGAGGAATATCTTATTTTTGCTAAGTTTTAAGTGAAACCGTGACATAAACAAAAAATAACCGAACGACAGAACATGAAAACTGCTCATTTTCACGGATTTTTCTGAACTGTATGGGCAATTTCGTTATCGTTCGGTTATTTTATTTAGGAAGAGACTGATGTCCTAGGGTCACTTATTTTTTTCCAATGAAACACATGTGTATGGAAATCTTCTTTGACACGAGGAATTAAAACACCCGCTTGATTTAATTCTGCTCCGCTATAGCGTTGTTTGGTGGCAACTTCTTCGTAAATCGCTGCTGCTTCAAGATAATGCATTTTTAGATATTTGGTTGGTAATGCTGGTCTGGACAAGCCGTTAAAATAAATGGCAATGGCTTCTTCTTCGTTTGTAAATAACCAACTACTCGCAAAATGGGTATCCGGTGCTTGTAAGCGATAAAAGCGTCCAAATTGGAATAACTGGCGATGTGCTTGATAAAAAACAATTTGTTGTTGGACGATGGCTAATTCTTCATCAGATAATGTTTGTAAATCCAATTCGTAACCAAAATTACCACTCATTGCTAACCATCCCCGTGTTTCAAGTGGTGTGTTTCTTCCGACTTGATGATTAGGTGTCGTTGATACATGCGCCCCCATCATAATTGGAGGATAGAGGTAACTGTAACCATATTGAATGACACTGCGACAAAGCGCATCCGAGTTATCACTCGTCCAAGTTTGTGGCATATAATACATCATACCGGGATCAAAACGTCCACCGCCACTGGAACAATTTTCAAACAAACAATTGGGAAATTGTTGTGTAATGACATCCAAGATACGATATAATCCAAGGACATAACGATGCCCGATTTCTTTTTGTTGATGTGCTGCAAAAAAGTGACTTCCTACTTCGGTTAAATGCCGATTCATGTCCCATTTAATATAATCAATCTCACCCGTTTTTAAGTAATCTGTTAATGTAGCAATTAAATACTCTTGGACGTCTGTTCGACTAAGATCAAGCACCAATTGTTGACGACCTTCTGTTAAGGGATAATCAGGAACTTGTAACGCCCATTCTGGATGGTCTTGGAATAATTGACTTTGTTTTGAAATCATCTCCGGTTCAAACCACAACCCAAAGTCCATACCTAAACGATGGACTTCTTGGGCTAATCCATGAATGCCGTTGGGGAGCTTCTCTTGATTGACAACCCAATCGCCTAAAGACGAATCATCTGAGTGACGTTCGCCAAACCAACCATCATCCAAGACAAATAATTCAATGCCCACGCTTGCGGCTTTTTCGGCTTGTTTGATTAAGGCTGTTTCTGATAATTCAAAATAATTGGCTTCCCATGTGTTTAAGAGAATGGGACGTTCTTTGTTTTTCCAAGCAGTCGGGACCAGATGTTGTTGATACAATTGATGAAAATTTTGTGACATCCCATTCAATCCTTGATTGGAATAATTTAACACGACTTCTGGGGTATCAAACTGTTCCATTGGTGCTAAATGCCATTCAAAATGATCCGGATGAATCCCTAATTGCACACGAGTGGTTCCGTATTGTTCTAGTTCAACTTGTGCGATGAAATTGCCACTGTACACCAAATGAAACGCAAAAACATTCCCTTGAAATTCCGAAGTATATCTATCAACTAAGGCTAAAAATGGTTGATGTTGTGGACTACTGGTTCCTCTGGTGCTTTCCAACCGTTGAATACCCGGACGGATAGTTTGGCGCGTGAGATTGGCTTCATTGGTATGCGAACCATCCAGCGTCAATAAATCAAAGGCACTTTCCGCTAAGTCCAGAGACATTGACCCAGCATTTTCTAAGACAACTGTTGCTTCACCGACATTTGTATAGACTGCGCGACGTGTGAGAATCGGATACTTTTCAAATAAGGTATAAATTAAACGCATTTCAAGCTGTTGAACCGAATCTTTTAAAAGAATTTCTAGTGTAGTCACATCTGTTGTGGCGCGGACACTCGGCAAGCCGGGAATGGCTTCTTTTCCTGCAAAAATTCGATACGAATCATAGTGAAAGTCCGTAATGGTATGACCTGCTTGTGCGCGAATTTGATAGTTGGCAATGCGATGATCGCCATTGCCTTGTGTGCTGGTTTCTAAAGGCAATGTATTCAGAGAAAATGTGCGTTCTTCTGGAAAGGGATTGGTTGCAAACCCACGATCGATAAATTGTAAGTGATTACTGCCAACGTAAGAAGGAAGTGTATTTCCCCAGTAGCGATGAGTCACGTAACGTTCTTTTTCAATTCCGATAACATAACTCATTTGTGGATTATTTAGATGAAAACAATGCGTTTTTTCATCAAATTGTATAGGCATAAAGACGCTCCTTTTTGATTGAAATTCGTTATACTATAAGCATAGAGGAGGGGCAAAGATGACACAAGACGAAATTATTGAGGAAGATAGCACAAAATTGCGCCAATTTTTCTCCCATCAGTTTCGCTTCTTAACAACGGAGCGCTTACCGTATATAAAAGGGTTTGGTTTGGATTATTCACCAAAAGAATATTATTGGGATGCCCAAAAACGCCAAGATTCATTTGTGGTGTTTCAATATACATTAAGTGGGACCGGTTATTTAGCAACGAAAAATAAAATATACGAATTAAATGAACAGACCTTTTTTTTGGCAGAATTGCCCAATCAGTTTACCTATTATCGCGGTGCCGAAGAATGGAGTTTTGTGTACATTGAATTCTCCAAAGAGTTTTTCCAATGGTTGTCTTTGCCTCTTCAAATTGGGACATTTCCTAAAGAACAGGTCGAAAAGATGGTCCAGCAACTCCATGAATTACGAAGCGAAGAATCCAATCTATATGAAAATTCACGTTGTGCCTACGATTTGTTTCTAACAATGAAAGAGGTCTTACACACGGAATTGTCGCCTGTTGAAAAAATCAAAGATTATTTAGAGGTTCATTATAAAAAGAATCTGTCATTAGACGATTTAGCAACGATATTTGCCCTATCTAAATACCAAATTATTCGTGCGTTTGAAAAAGAATACCAACAGACACCGATTAATTATTTAAATAACTACCGGATGATTCAGTCCTTGCGTTATTTGAAAGAAGAAATGACAGTCAAAGAAATTGCCGAAGCAGTTGGCTTTGCGGATTATAATTATTTTTCGCGCGTGTTTAAAAAAGTCATGGGACAAACACCTAGTTCTTATCGCAAAGAAATCCTTAGAAAATAACATCTTTCTCAGTCAAAGAAAGATGTTATTTTTTTAGCGCAAAATTCGGGAATTTTTTGGATGAAATGTGGGAAGAATATGGAACCGTTCTCAGTTATAATGAATCCATCAAATTAAAAACGTTTTCAGGAGGAAAGAAATGACAGTAAAAGTTGGAATTATCGGATGTGGCGGAATCGCTAAAGGGAAACATTTACCTGCATTAGCAAATGTAGCAGAAGTAGAAATGGTCGCATTTTGTGACATCATCATCGCTCGTGCCAAAGAAGCAAAAGAAAAATATGGGACAGCGGATGCCAAAGTATATGCAGATTATAAAGAATTGTTAGCTGACAATGAGTTAGATATCGTTCATGTGTTAACACCAAATTCATCACATGCGGAATTATCAATCGCTGCGATGGAAGCAGGTAGCCATGTAATGTGTGAAAAACCAATGGCAAAAACATCAGAAGAAGCTCGTGAAATGATTGCTGCTTCCAAACGTACAGGTAAAAAATTAACAATTGGTTACCAAAACCGTTTCCGTACAGATTCTCAACATTTACACACAGTTTGTGAAGAAGGCGAGTTAGGTGAAATCTATTCAGCAAAAGCGCATGCGATTCGTCGTCGTGCAGTACCAACTTGGGGCGTTTTCTTAGATGAAGAAGCACAAGGTGGCGGACCATTGATTGACATCGGTACCCACGCCTTAGATTTAACCTTATGGATGATGGACAATTACAAACCAAAATATGTGGTTGGCAATACGTACCACAAATTAGCAGAAACGAAGAATGCCGCAAATGCTTGGGGACCATGGGATCCTGAAAAATTCACGGTAGAAGATTCAGCTTTTGGTTTTGTCGTAATGGAAAATGGCGCAACCATTTATTTAGAAGCAAGCTGGGCATTAAATAGCTTAGATGTTAAAGAAGCGAAAACCACATTATTTGGAACAAAAGGTGGCGCGGATATGAATGATGGTTTAACAATCAATGGCGAAGCGCACGGCTTATTGTTCGACAAAAAAGTTGAATTGGAAACAGGTGGCGTTGATTTTTACGATGGTGCAGGTGAAGATCCAGCAACTTTAGAAGCACAATCATGGGTAGATGCTGTGATTAATGACACAGAACCCGTAGTGAAACCAGAAGAAGCATTAGTGGTTACTGAGATTTTAGAAGCAATTTACAAATCTGCAGAAACAGGACAACCCGTCTTTTTATAGACCACAGGAGGAGTGACAATGACGCAAGTAACGGTGTGGAATGAATTCCGCCACGAAAAAACAGATGAACGAGTACGTGAGATGTATCCAGAGGGGATTCATGGTCAACTGGCAGCGTTTATTAAAGAAGAATTTACGGTGCATACAGCAACGCTGGATGAACCAGAACATGGCTTAACAGAAGAGGTACTTTCTGAAACAGATGTCCTTGTTTGGTGGGGACATATGGCGCATGATGAAGTAGCTGATGAAATTGTCAATCGTGTACATCAACGTGTTTTAGAAGGAATGGGTTTAATCGTTTTGCACTCGGGTCATTTTTCGAAAATCTTTAAAAAATTGATGGGTACATCTTGTGATCTAAAATGGCGAGTGGATGACCAGCACTGTCGCATTTGGAATGTGAATCCAAGTCACCCCATTGTCGAAGGTGTCGGTGAATTTATCGAACTCGAGCAAGAAGAAATGTATGGCGAACATTTTGATATTCCAGCACCAGATGAATTGGTTTTTGTGAGTTGGTTCCCTGGTGGAGAAGTGTTCCGAAGTGGTTGTACGTATCGCCGTGGCAATGGAAAGATTTTCTATTTCCAACCTGGCCACGAAACGTATCCAAGTTATTACAATGAAAAAGTCCAACGTGTCATTAAAAACGGCATTCGTTGGTGCGCACCAACTGAAAATAACTATCCGACGTATGGACATTACCAAGCAAGAGAAGGAGCGAAATAAAGATGAAATTAGGCGTATTTACCCCATTATTTAATAACTTAACTTTTGATGAAATGATTGAAAAAGTAGCAGAAAAAGGACTACAAACAGTAGAAATCGGTACGGGTGGTTCTCCAGGTAGCGCCCATTTAGATATTGATAAATTATTAGCAAGTAGCGATGAACGCAAAGAATATTTGCACAAATTATCAGATAAAGGTTTAGAAATTTCTGCCTTGAGTGCCCATCACAACCCAATTTCACCCATTAAAGAAGTTGCACAAGAAGCAGACGAATTACTACGTAAAACTATTAAATTAGCGAATTTAATGAATGTGCCTGTAGTGAATGGGTTCTCTGGTGTAGCTGGCGGAAACGCAACAGATACCCAAGTCAACTGGCCGGTATTGCCTTGGCCAACAGAATACAACGATAGCTACGAATATCAATGGGAACAAAAATTAATTCCTTACTGGAAAGACATCAATACTGTGGCAGAAGCTGCTGGTGTTAAAATCGGTATCGAATTACATGGTGGTTTCTTAGCACATACCCCGTATACTATGTTACGTTTGCGTGATGCTGCGGGTAAAGCGATTGGTTGTAACTTAGACCCAAGTCATTTGTGGTGGCAAGGAATTGATCCAGTAGCAGCAGTTAAAATTTTGGGTGCGGAAAATGCGATTCATCATTTCCACGCCAAAGACACTTATTTAGACCAAGACAATATCAATATGCATGGTTTAACAGATATGCAACCATATGGCAATGTAAAAACACGTGCGTGGACCTTCCGTTCAGTTGGTTGTGGACATGACTTGAAAGTATGGTCAGATATTATTTCTGCATTACGTATTCAAGGATATGACTATGTTTTAAGTATCGAGCATGAAGATCCAATTATGTCAATTGACGAAGGATTAAACCGTGCGATTACTAATTTACGAACAATTATGATTAATGACCAACCAACAGATATGTGGTGGGCTTAAAAGGAGTAAAGAAGATGTCAGCAATTAACTTTGTCATTATTGGTTATGGTGGTATGGGCTCGTATCATGCACATACGTTAATGCCAACCGAACAAGAAAAAATTCATTTACTTGGGGTCTACGATGTCCTAGAAGAACGCCGTCAAGCAGCTTCTGAAAAAGGACTAATTGCTTATGACAGTTTTGAAGAAGTATTAGCAGATGAAAACGTGGAAGCAATTTTAATCGCAACCCCTAATGATAGTCATAAAGAACTAGCGATTCGTGGGCTACAAGCAGGAAAAAAAGTCATTTGTGAAAAACCGGTAGCGATGAATGTGGCAGAATTAGACGAAATTTTAGCCGTTGCCAAAGAAACAGGACAAACCTTTATGGTGCATCAAAACCGTCGTTGGGACCCTGATTTTTTAGTTGTTCGTGACTTATATCAAAAGAAACAAATTGGTGAAATTTTCCAATTAGAATCTCGCGTGCAAGGTGCTAATGGGATTCCAGGAGACTGGCGTCATTTACCTGAACATGGTGGGGGAATGTTATTGGACTGGGGTGTTCATTTATTAGACCAAATTCTTTGGTTAGTCAATAGTCCAATCAAAAAAGTATCCGTTGATTTTAGCTATGTATTAGGCGATCAAGTTGACGATGGCTTTATCAGCTATATTACCTTTGAAAATGATGTAAAAGCGTTGATTGAAGTTGGAACAAGTAACTATACAACCTTGCCTCGTTGGTACGTGAAAGGGTATGAAGGTACAGCGCGCATCGATGATTGGGATTTATCAGGTGAATTAATTCGTGCAACAAATAACGAAGATGCCTCTGCACCAAAACCGATTCAAGCAGGGGTTGGTTTGACAAAAACAATGGCACCACCTTCTGAAGAAGCAACCGAAAAATTAAGTTTCCCAGAAGCAAAAGCGGAGTACCAACCGTTTTATGCAAACTTCTATTCGGTCGTTCGCGAAGAAGCAGAACCAATTGTTAAAAACAGTGAGGTTCGCGAAGTGTTAGCATTAATTGAACACATGTTTGAATTAGCAAAATAGTGAAAAGGGGCTGTGTTATCAGCCTCTTTTTTTAGTGTACATATTCCAAAGCGTTGTAAAATATGCTACATTTATGTTAGCGTCTACATTTTAAAACTAAAAAAGGAGGAAGCTACGGTAAGGTAAACGTGTAGCGAGCAAAAATATGGTGAAAAAAGAGATAATGTATCAGACGAATTTTCAAACAAAAGAAGAATTGTTTCAAGGGGTCACAGCCTTTTTAGTCGACAAAGGGTTTGCAACTGCTGAATTTGAAGCAGCGTTACGTGAGCGTGAAGAACGTTTTCCAACAGGTTTACCTAGTGAACCACCGGCAGCAATTCCGCATAGTGATGGCACTTATGCCAAAGAAGATGTGATTGTGGGTATTTTGAATGAACAACCCTTAGAATTTTATCAAATGGGTACCAATAAAAGTACTTTGCTACACCCACGAATTGTTTTTGTGCTGTTAGTTCGCGATAAAGTCACTCATTTAGATCAGTTGCAACGAATTATTGAGAAAGCGAAAGACCACGACTTTCTCGTACGTTTACAGGATGCTTCAGACGAAGGACAGTTTACATCACTTATTCAAGAAGAATTATAGAAGTTTTTCATCACGTTCTTTCCGCTATATTCGTGCCAATAAATCGAGCATGCAGTGAAGAAGTGCGCAAGAGATTTAGCAATTGTTTTCTATCAAATTATCAATTTTCTATAAGATAAAACAGGTCAGTTACGAACGTCATATCGCTCAAATGAAAGAGAGAGAAATCTCTCTTTTTCTCATTTTTTCGCCATTTTTGAAAATGAACATCCAAGTCAGAAAGAATAAGTATGTGAAAAAACGATTGTTTTATGTTTTTTCATAAAAAAATATTCTTATATTCTCTGAAAATACGAACTTTTTCAGAAAAAATGAAAATAATTTTGGTTAAATCTTTTTAATTTAATTGCTATCTGATATAATGAAAATCACATCTTATTGTTAGAAGGAGAGAAAAAAAGAATGACTGTTTATAACTTTTCTGCCGGCCCTGCCGTCTTGCCAAAACCTGTATTAGAGAAAGCACAAGCTGAACTTGTGAATTACCAAGGTAGTGAAATGTCCGTGATGGAAATGAGTCATCGTTCCTCCTTGTTTGATAACATCATTAAAGAGGCAGAAAAACTGTTAAGAGAAATTATGGGTATCCCTGATAATTATAAAGTATTATTCTTGCAAGGTGGCGCAAGCTTACAATTTTCAATGATTCCATTAAATCTAGCTGTTGGCAAAAAAGCCTTATACGTAAATACTGGTGCTTGGGCTAAAAAAGCTATTAGTGCAGCAAAAGCGATTGATGGTGTAGAAGTAGAAGTAATTGCATCAAGTGAAGATAAGAACTTTACTTATGTGCCAGAAATCACTAAAGATATGGTGGATCAAGAGGCAGCATATGTTCACATTACTACCAATGAAACGATTGGTGGGATTTCGTATCAAACAATTCCCGATGTGGGCGATGTGCCGATTGTGGCGGATATGTCTTCAAATATTTTAGCTAATAATTATAAAGTAGAAGATTTTGGCCTTATTTATGCTGGTGCGCAAAAAAATATTGGTCCCTCTGGATTAACAGTAGTGATTATTCGTGAAGATTTGTTAAACAAAGAACCAATCTTTTCACCAATGTTAGATTTTGCGGTACAAGCAGCGAATGATTCATTATATAATACACCACCAACTTATGCGATTTACATTGCAAAATTAGTCTTCGAATGGATTCAAGAATTAGGTGGCTTACAAGAAATTGTTAAACGCGATCAAGAAAAAGCCGCATTATTATATGATGCGATTGATGCATCAAACTTATTTATCAGCCCAGTAGACAAAAACTATCGTTCATTAACAAATATTCCTTTTGTAACGGGTGACGAAGAATTAGATAAAAAATTCAATCAAGAAGCATTAGCACAAGGGTTCCAAAACTTAAAAGGTCATCGCTCAGTTGGAGGAATGCGCGCTAGTCTGTACAATGCCTTTCCAAAAGAAGGCGTTGAAGAGCTCGTTGCTTTTATGAAAAAATTTGAAGATGAGAATGGAGAGAAATAAATGTTTCAAATTAAAACATTCAACGCAATTGCTCAAGAAGGTATGAGTCGTTTCGATGAAGACAATTATCAAGTCAATCAAAGTGAAACTCCTGATGGTATTATTTTACGTAGTCAAAAATTACATGACTACGAATTTCCAGAATCAGTTCTAGGTGTTGCTCGCGCGGGTGCAGGAACGAACAACATTCCTGTAGAAGAATGCACTGAAAAAGGCATCGTAGTATTTAACACACCAGGAGCCAATGCGAATGCTGTCAAAGAATTAGTGATTGCGAGCTTATTATTGAGTGTTCGTCCAATTATTCAAGGCGCTATTTGGGTTCAAGATTTAACTGGTTCAAACATTGAAGAACAAGTAGAAGCAAATAAAAAACAATTTGCCGGTAACGAACTGGAAGGTAAAAAACTAGGAGTTATTGGTTTGGGTTCAATTGGGGCGATGGTTGCTAATGATGCCTATCGTTTAGGTATGGAAGTAATTGGGTATGACCCACACGTTTCAGTTGATACAGCTTGGAGTATTTCACGTCGTGTGAAACGTGCAACTGAAATTAATGAAATTTTTTCAACATGTGATTTTATCACAGTTCACGTACCATTGCTTGAGCAAACACGTAATTTAATTAGTGATAAAGAATTAGCAATGATGAAACCAACAACCAAATTATTTAACTTTTCTCGTGGTGAAATTGTTGATCCTGAAGCAGTTTTAAAAGCTGTTAATGATGGCTATCTTGCAGGTTTTACCACTGATTTTGCAGATGAACGTTTATTAAATAATGAAAAAATCTTAGTGTTACCACATTTAGGTGCATCAACTGAAGAAGCAGAAATTAATTGTGCGAAAATGGCAGCCCGTACATTGAAAAAATTCTTGGAAACAGGAACAATCAAACGTTCAGTCAACTTCCCAACTGTTGAGATGGCCTTTTATTCACCTTATCGTATTACAATTATTAACCGTAATGTGCCAAACATGTTAGGCCAAATTTCTTCAACCATTGCGGCGGCAGAAATTAACATCGATAACATGATTAACCGTGGGCGTGGGGAGTATGCTTATACATTGGTGGATGTCAATGAAACCGACGAAGCTAAACTAGCGAATGTTGTCTCACTTTTAGAACAAAATTCTGATGTGATTCGCGTGCGTACCATTAAAAATACCGAAACATCGTATTAAAAGTGAAATCAAATTAACAGACCTCTGAATGAATTTTCATTCAGAGATTTTTTGTTTCGAAAAAAGGTCAATTAAAGTAAACTAAAGAAAATGAATGCGGGGTGAACAAACATGTCAATCAATTTTTATGGACTCAGCTATTTAGAAAACAGAGGGAGTATTAATGATGTCATAAAATACGTGATTATTTTTGCTATTTTAATTTTCTTTGTTTTCGTCTTTATTCGTTATTTGCGTTCGCGAATTCAAACAAAGTATCGTGATTTAAGTTTGATCTTATTTTTAAGTTTATTATTTATTTTGGGCACACAATATGCCGAATACCAACAAGCAGAAGCACAAGACGAAAGCTCGTCACAGATGGCGGTTTTTTTACACACTGTCGCCGACCAGTTGAAAGTACCCGTTGAAAAAATCTATGTGAATAATTTGACGTTAAGCGATGAAACATTGTTTTTAGTCGATAATGAATATTATGTGTTGCATTTAAGTAATGACCGTAATTCATTTCGTTTAGAACCAACGTATCTAGCGAACACAAATGTCAATGTCGTAGAGTAGGAGGGCACAGAAAATGATGAGTTTATACAGTCCAATTATTATCAAATTAGCTTTAGGTATCTTATGTCTGATTGTACAAATTAATATTATGGGAAAAGGTAATTTGGCGCCTTCTTCTGCGATGGATCAAGTCCAAAACTATGTACTCGGGGGCATTATTGGTGGGGTTATTTATAATGATGCGATTAGCGTCTTACAATTTGTTTTGGTTTTAATTGTTTGGACGACCTTGGTTTTAATTGTGAAATTTTCTAAAGAACACAATCGTTTTGTTAAAAATATTATTGATGGCAAACCCACCACGTTAATCCACAATGGTCAAGTCGATATTGCGACCTGTCTTCAACATGGGATTTCAGCCAATGATTTAATGTTTAAGCTGCGTAGTAATGGCATTTATGAAGTATCGAAAGTCAAACGTGCTGTGTTAGAGCAAAATGGCCAACTAACAATTATTGAACAAGGGGATGAAAATATTCGCTACCCAATCATTATGGATGGGCAAATCAATGAAGACTTGTTAGATATTGTCAATAAAGATGAAGCTTGGTTAATTGGCAAAGTACATGAATTAACGGGGAAAGAGATTACAGATATTTATTTAGGCGAATATATTTCAGGTGAGATTAAATTGTATGAATACTAAAAAGAGACGGTAACCTACGTCTAAACTAGAAAAATATCCGAATGATCGTAAAGTTGCGGTGAATACCAGCAAGCAGTTCGATCATTCGGATATTTTATTGTGTTTTTATAAAAAGTGAGTGACTGTCTCAATGATTAATTCAATATTTAAAAGTGTTAAAACAATGGTACAACCCCAACCTAATCCAGCAACTAGTTTGGTATTTTTAAATCGTTTCCCCATAATTTTTTCTGAACTGGTAAAATAAACCAAAGGAATCATGGAAATCGGTAAAGCTAAGCTCAAGAAAACTTGAGAATAAATCAATAAATTATCTAACGCTTGTTCATTGGCACCAAAATAAATGGTACATAGTAATACAGGAACGACGGATAGTCCACGTGTAATGATCCGACGTGCCCAAGTTGGAATTTTCATGTTGATAAAGCCCTCCATCACGACTTGACCAGTCAAGGTACCAGTAATGGTTGAATTTTGTCCGGATGCCAATAAAGCTACCGCAAATAAGGTACTCAATAGGGGACTTGCAACGGCTCCAGCAATCGTCGAATCTTGTAAGGCGTTATACAATGCTGAAAATGTCCCTAATTCATCGCCATGACCAAAGAACATGGCGCTCCCTAAAATCAACAAGAGACAATTGACAAAAAAGGCTGCAGACAATTGAATATTTGAGTCCCAAGTAGAAAAACGCAAGGCTTTAGCGATATTTTCGTCATCTGTGCGATCGTATTTTCGTGATTGAGAAATAGACGAACCGAGATATAAGTTATGTGGCATGACAGTAGCGCCCACAATTCCTAAAGCCATGGTTAATTCACCGGGGTGTAGGACTTGTTTTTGTGGAATTAGTCCTTTGAATACATCAGGAATAGAAGGTTGCGCAATCATTACTTCATATAAGAAGACCACTAAAATCACCAAAATCAAGGTCATAACAATGGCTTCAATTTTCCGAAAACCTAAACGTGTTAAAACTAATAACAACAACACATCAAAAATAGTTAAAATGACACCAATTAATAAAGGAATCCCAAATAATAAATTTAAGGCAATTGCACCACCAATGACTTCAGCAATGTCTGTTGCCATAATCGCTAATTCAGTGACAATCCAAAGAGCAATGCCTAATTTTTTACCAGTATATTTTCGTGTTGCTTGAGCTAAATCCATATGTGTAACAATACCGAGTTTCGCTGCCATGTATTGTAATAACATCGCGATTAAACTAGAAATTAAAATGACGGATAGTAATAAATAACCGTATTTTGCACCTCCACCAATGGAAGTAATCCAATTTCCAGGATCCATATATCCAACCGCAACAAGTGCACCAGGTCCTGAAAAGGAGACTAGATTTTTCCAAAAATTGCCAGTTTGTGGTACGGCAACAGTTCCATTAATTTCCTCTAAGCTCGGACCATTGGCATAGGAGACGAGTTTTTTTGTTTGTTCATTTTCCATCCTCAAAACCTCACTAACTTTTAGGTTGTCCTGAATTCGTATCTATCGTACTCCTAATATTTTAAAAAAACAAGTAAAAAATAGTGGCAATTGCATCGGATTTATAAATTTGCTACAATAAAGAGACAGTAAAGCAAAGGAGGGAACGTATTCAATGGTAAGCATGACTAAAATAACATCATCTGAAAATTATCAACGCTATCATATTAGCTTTAGTCACGCGATTGGTTTTACGATGGCCGTTTACGGGAGAAGTGTATCTAAAAACAGTCAAATAAAACTAAAATCAATGACCATTCAATATGTTTAACCGATTTGTGAAAGAATGACGGATAAATAAAATAACAACAGGTCATGGATTTTCCATGGCCTTTTTGAGTGGTCTTAAAGGAGTCAGAATATGTATATTCAAGCAAATAAGATCAGCAAAAACTTTAGTGGGACCCCACTATTTGAAGAATTAACTCTTAGCATCAATGAAAATGAGAAAATTGGTTTAGTCGGACAAAATGGCACTGGAAAAACAACTTTATTACAGATTTTATTGGGAACAGAAGGAATTGATACTGGCGTAATCAGTCGTAAAAAAGGTCTGTCAATTGGTTGGGTTCCACAAACATTACCAAGTACAAATCAGACTGCTTTTAATTATATTAGTCATAGTTTTACCGTTTTACATGATATACAACAGCAATTACGTTATTACGAAGCGAAAATGACCACACCAACTGGCGACTTGGCGCGTGTATTAACAATATATGGAAATCTGCAACAACAATTTGAAGAATTAGGTGGGTATCAACTGACAGATCGGATTACCACTACGATGAAGGGCTTAGGATTAGCAGCACAATGTTACACGCCTCTCCAGCAATTAAGCGGCGGCGAACGGGTGCGTGTCGAATTAGCGAAGATTTTAATTCAAGAAAATGATGTCTTGCTTCTGGATGAACCAACGAATCACTTGGATTTAGTTGGTATTCAATGGTTAGAAAATTATCTAAAAAACACCAAACAATCATTTGTAGTCATTTCCCATGATCGTGCTTTTTTAGATACAGTGACGCAACGAATTGTGGAAATTGAAGATGGACAAGCGATTGAGTATCCTGGCAATTATAGCCGTTACGTTGCTTTAAAAGCAGCTCGTCTCGTTGAATTAAGTAAAAACTATGACTTGCAACAAAAAGAAATCCAACGTCTCAAACGGATGATTCATCGTTACCGTCAATGGGGAAATGAAGGAGACAACGAAAAATTCTTTAAAAAAGCCAAAGAATTGGAACGCCGTTTAGCAAAAATAACCGTAATAAAAGCACCTGTGTCTCCTAAAAAACGCTTAAAAAGTATCGACCAAGCTTCTTGCTCAGGAAAAGAGGTTGTCATTGCTCAAGCGATTGGGAAAATGATGGGAGATAAATTGCTCTTCGCAGATAGTTCTTTTGCAATTTATCGCGGTGAACGTGTTGCTATTATTGGTGAAAATGGTTCCGGTAAAACGACATTACTACGTTTAATCATGAATCAAGAGAAATTAGATGAAGGAAATATCCACTATGGTGCAAGTCTAAAATTAGGCTATTTACCTCAACAATTAACGTTTCCAGATGCTCAGCAGCGTTTATTAGCATACACCAAAAGCTTTATTAGTGAAGAACAACAAGCAAGACAAACTTTGGCACACTATGGTTTTTATCAAGAAGACGTGGCTAAACGTCTAGGTGATTTATCCGGCGGTGAACAAGTACGGTTATACCTAATGAAATTGTTTCAACAAAAAATTAATTTTTTGATTTTAGACGAACCTACCAATCATTTAGATATTTATGTCCGAGAAGAAATTGAGGCATTGTTGGCGACCTTCACAGGGACGATTTTAGCGGTGACGCATGATCGTTATTTTCTAAAGAAAAACTTTGATCGAGCATTACAAATCGCAGATGAACAAATTCAAAAAATCCCACTTGAGGACTAAGAAAATTATTACATTTTAGAAATTGTTTTCGTATAATAAGACTAGGTGAAAGGAACGAAAGACATGAGCAAATGGTGGAAAGAGGCAATTGGGTATCAGATTTACATTGACGCTGTGATTGCTAGTGCTTGCTCCATCGATGGAAAGAGGCAATTGGGTATCAGATTTACCCAAGAAGCTTCAAAGATACAACAAATGACGGATTAGGTGATATTAATGGTATCCGTGAAAAATTAACTTATTTAAAAGAGTTAGGTGTTGATTTTGTTTGGATTACACCGATTTATGAATCGCCTAACGTTGATAATGGCTATGATATTTCAGACTACTGCGCAATTTCTGAAGATTTTGGTACGATGGAAGAATTTCAATCGTTGGTTAAAGAAGCGCATGCGTTAGATATTAAAATTATTATGGATTTAGTGATTAATCACACGTCTAATCAGCATCAGTGGTTCCAAGAATCGCGACAAGGAACGGATAATGAATATAGTGATTTTTACATCTGGCATCCTCCTGTTAACGGGAAAGAACCGAATGATTGGCATGCAATTTTTGGTGGTTCGGTTTGGGAATATGATGAGGTACGCGGTGAATATTATTTTCATGCCTTTGCCAAAGAACAACCTGATTTAAATTGGGATTCTCCGGCGATGCGCCAAAAAATATTCGATATGATTGAATGGTAGATTGCTCAAGGTATCGATGGGTTCCGAATTGATGCCATTTCTCATATTAAAAAAGATGTGTGGGATCGACCGTTTGATTTTGCAGATGTGAACGGCAATTATAAAAATATTGAAGGCATCGATGTGTACTTGAAAGAATTAAGTGCAGTGTTGAAAAAACATCAGGTAATGTCAGTTGGTGAAGCGAATGGTGTGACGGCTGAAGAAGCGACAGCATGGGTCGGTGAAAATGGTTATTTTGATATGATTTTTGAATTTGAACATATCGATTTATGGCGTACACGGAACGATGAAGGGATTGATTTGCGTTCATTTAAACATGCACTAGTACGTTGGCAAGAGTCATTAGCAGATGGGCGTGGTTAGAATGCGTTATACATGGAAAATCATGATGTTCCTCGTAGCATTTCCGCATTCGGGAATGATTCTTTCG
This sequence comes from Enterococcus saccharolyticus subsp. saccharolyticus, assembly GCF_029023825.1. Lineage (NCBI taxonomy): Bacteria > Bacillati > Bacillota > Bacilli > Lactobacillales > Enterococcaceae > Enterococcus > Enterococcus saccharolyticus. The sequence goes on from NZ_CP118957.1 coordinate 491,909, forward strand.
CCTATCGGACAATTTCTGGTAAAGCGTTGGCAATGAGTTTTATGCTGTTGCAAGGGACTCCTTTTATTTACCAAGGACAAGAAATCGGGATGATTAACAATCAATTCGAAAGTATCGAGCAAGTCGATGCAGTGGATTCACGTAATTTATATGAAAGTTTAATTGAGACCGGTGCGACTGTAGAAGAAGCGATGCAAGTCATTTCAGGAACAACTCGTGACAATGCACGGATACCGATGCAGTGGGACGCATCAACATTTGCTGGTTTTTCAGTAAAGAACCGTGGTTAGCGATCAATGAGAACAAAAATTGGTTGAATGTAGTGGAAGAACAACGTCATGAGGATTCCATTTATCATTTTTACAAAAAATTAATCGCGTTGCGTAAGGAATATCCCGTATTTATTGAAGGGGCCTTTCATTATATAGAAACCAACAATGATGATCTGTTTTGTTATGAACGAAAAGATGAGCATACGTGTTTTACGATTGTTGTCAATTTAGGTGAAACAGAACACACCTGTGACTATTTACAAAATATAGCCAACCAAGCTGTCGTTCTGACAAATTATGAGGATGTTTTAGCGAATACCTTGCGTCCGTATGAAGCAAGATTGTATCAACAATAATAAAGAAAAGGCTGTGACAACTACCTATGGATGTTTGTCACAGCCTTTTTTGGAAAAAAATAGTTGTTCATTTTTCGAGAGCATCCCCATAATTTTTCTTTATAATGAAAGAAAACGATAAAGGAGTCCTTGAAGTGATTACATCTGAAAAATTAAAAAAAGAGTAGTACGATGCGCTAGTTCGAAAGGATTCAAATTATGATGGCATTTTTTTCGCAGCCATTAAAACCACAGGTGTATTTTGCCATGCGACGCGTACTGCACGTAAACCTAAATTTGAAAATTGTGCGTTTTATTTGACGGCGGAAGAAGCATTGCTAGCTGGTTATCGCCCATGCAAACGATGTACGCCCTTGTCTTTTCCTAAATCTATCCCAGATGAAGTGAACCAATTAATTCATGCTGTGGAAGCCAATCCGAATAACCGTTGGCAAGAAGCCGATTTTGCTCAATTAGGAATGACTTCAGCAACTGCACGTAGGAAATTTAAAGAGTTTTATCAAATGACTTTTGTGCAATATGCTCGTTCTCGCCGCATGGGTTTGGCATTTAAAGAAATTAAAGCCGGCAGTAAAGTCATTGACCAACAATTAAATACTGGCTATCAGTCCTCCAGTGGTTTTAATGACGCCTTTACAAAAATTATGGGCAATCCTCCTAAAAAAGAGCCGGTAAAAGTGTTGTATGCCTCGTTTATTTCCACGCCGATTGGCCGTATGTTCAGTTTGTCAGATGAACAGTATTTGTATTTATTAGAATTTTTAGATCGTAGAGGATTAGAAAAAGAAATTGAAAAAACGCGCATCAAATACAATGCGCGAATTATTCATGGCACCACAGGGATTAATCGTCAGATAGAAAAAGAGTTGACCCTTTATTTTGATGGGAAATTAACGGAACTCACTGTGCCCATTCATTATGAAGGTTCCGAATTTCAACAGAAAGTCTGGCAAATTTTAAGAACAATTCCTGTTGGAACGACAGTCAATTACAAAGAAATTGCGATTGAATTAGGGGACAAGCATAAAGTTCGAGCTGTTGGCAATGCAAATGGCGCCAATCAACTAGCGATAGTGATTCCTTGTCATCGTGTGATTAATACCAATGGTGAATTAGGTGGATACGGTGGCGGGATTGCACGTAAAAAATATTTATTAGCATTGGAGCAAAAAATGGGTCACACGCATGAAACATTTACTCAATTGACATTGGAGAAATAATTTTTTGTCCTTCAATCCAGTCAAATTCAATTTCAAACGAATGTTTATCAGCTTTTTTAGTATATTTGTATTCCACTTTCAATTGTTCGCTCGGGATGACAGGGATCGTTTCTGTTCCTTGGACAAATTGGAAACTACCTTGTTCTTTCAATTTTTTGGCAAGGGTCTCTAGAGTCGTAGCAAAAGCAACAAGTGACTGTTTTTCTTCATAATCAACCAATACTTCCGTCAATGGTTTTGGTTCACGCATAGTAAAAACCTCCTTGTCTAATTGTTACTTCTAGTATACCTTAATAACACTTGTCATCGCTGATTAGAAGAAAAAATACCTGAACAATCTGAAAGGCAACCACTAAAAAGGGTACATTCATTCTTGTTCAGGTATTTTAGTTATTAATCAGCGCGTAATGCGATAGCGGCATCTTTCTTGGCTGCCATACGTGCCGGAATGTGTCCACCAATCATGGTTAGAATTGTGCTAATGACAATTAAGATTAATCCATGAACTGGATTTAACGTGGCAACATTTTCTAATTCAGTTAAATTGTATAATAACGCATTAATTGGGAAGGTTGCTAAGTAAGCAATTGCGACCCCTAAAGCTCCTGATGCAACACCTAAGATAGCTGTTTCAGCATCAAAGACACGAGTAATATCTTTTTTACGGGCACCTAAGGCTTTTAAGACCCCAATTTCTTTGGTACGTTCTAGTACTGAAGTGTAAGTGATAATCCCAATCATAATCATGCTTGTAACGAGTGAAATACCCGCAAAGGCGATTAAGACATAGGTAATAGCATCCATCAAACCACCTGTTAATTGCGTCATTGTACCCGCTAAATCACTATAAATGATTTTGTCTGCTTTGCTTTTTCCTTTATTATACGCATCTAAATAATCCAAGACTTGATCTTTTGATTTGAAATCATTTGGATAAATCATAATGCTATAAGGGGTAGCACTAGCACCTAAATAATTCAAGAAATTATCTTTGGCAGCTGTATCTAATTGTTCATTCGTCATGACATTCGTCGTACTATCTTCTTGTGCTTTAACAATTGCAGAGGCACTGTTTTTCTCAATGATTTTTTGTGCCAACGCATCGCTATACGCAATACCTGGTGCAAGTAAATCCATTGTTGAAGAATCTTTGATGCGTAAAACCCCAGCAATCGTTAATTCTTCGTTCGCACTATTGTTATAAACAGCTTCTAAATCTTGATTAGGAATAAAGTTGCCAGTAGGTAGTTCAGTATAAAATGCGTCATTGTAGGCAAGTGTGACAGTCGTACCAACAATCTCTGAAAATGGTATTTTTTCCCCTTCTTTGACATCAAAACCTAAATTTTTCAAGGCATTGAGATTCGTTGTATTATTGTTATCCACAATTAAAACGACGTCGTTCGCATTTTCTGGATAATTCCCTTCAAGCAACGAATAATTATCTTTTAAGAAGTTTCCTTGACTATCATCCAATTGTTGTGGGAAAGAAGAAACACCCACACCAGTTTGGGCAGCCATCATAGACATCATGGAACCTGTTTGGCTATCCGCAGCATCGTTGGAGAATTTGACCATTTCGGGTTTGCCATCAATTTCACGCAATAAATTCATATTCACTAAACGAGTGTACCCAATGTTATTACTTAATGTTGGATCGATGTCTTCAATGTAATCGACATAATCTTGATCCAATTTATTTGTATGTTGGGCACGATCAGCATCACTAATTTTAGCAGTGACTTCTTTTTCAGTTGGGAAACTGCCTTTCGTTGAGCGATTTTCAAAATTTGTTGGATCTTGATCGGTAGTCACTTGCGAAATAGTGATTGGGAATTGTGATAAGGTTTCTGATTGTGTTTTATCAATTTGTTTTTGGAAACCTGTTGATAGCGACAAGACAATCGCAATTCCGATAATTCCGATACTTGAGGCAAAGGACGTTAAGAATGTTCGTCCTTTTTTGGTACGAATATTATTGAAAGATAACCGCAATGCAGTAGTGAACTTCATTTTTGTATGTTTTAAATTGAATTCATCTTTCTTTTTTCCTTCGATATGAGGATGGGAATCAGTTTGAATACGACCATCTGAAAATTCAATAATGCGGTCGGCATATTGATGGGCTAATTCAGGGTTGTGTGTCACCATCACGACTAATTTTTCTTTGGATAATTCTTGAATTAACTCCATAATTTGAATACTTGTTTCTGAGTCCAACGCCCCCGTTGGTTCATCACAAAGTAAAATGTCAGGATCATTGGCTAATGCACGCGCAATCGCTACCCGTTGCATTTGTCCCCCAGACAATTGATTCGGTTTTTTATTCATGTGATCGCCTAAACCAACGCGTTGTAACGCATCTTCGGCTTTCGCACGACGTTCTGCTTTGGAAATCCCGCTTAACGTCATCCCTAATTCTACATTGTCGATAATTCCTTGATGACTAATCAAGTTATAACTTTGGAAGATAAAGCCAATGGAGTTATTGCGATATGCATCCCAATCACGATCTTTAAAGGTTTTGGTGGATTTCCCATTAATCACCATGTCTCCAGAATCGTATTTGTCTAAACCACCAATTACGTTTAACATCGTTGTTTTTCCAGAACCACTTGGGCCTAAAATAGCCACGAATTCTTGCTTACGAAAAGCGACGGATACGCCGTCTAAGGCTTTCGTCGTGGTTGAACCAACTTTATAATGTTTTTTGATATCTTTTAATTCTAACATTGCGACACTCTTCTCTGTTTAAATTTACCAATAACTCTAACTAAATTCACGTTTAACGGTATCACAACAGTTAACAAAAATCAACAATCAACATTTGATAATTTTTTTAAAATCATTTAAACTAGAGAAGAAATGAGGGAAGAAAGATGAAGCAACCATCAGAGCTTGATATTTCAGTATTTACGGATATTTTTTCTTTCATGAGTCAATTGGTTTTCCAAGATTTAGAAGTAGATTTAGAAGACTTAAAGTTAACGAAAATGGAAATGTTGATTATTTTAATTGTCGCTACGAATGAAGGGATTTCGATGACCGACTTAGCCCAACAAGTCGGTACCTCGAAAGTACAAATTAGTCGTTCCATTACGAACTTGGAAAAACGCCAAATTGTTCAACGTCAGCATAATCAAAGCAATCGCCGTATTGTGAATGTGTTTACCACGAAAGAAGGAAAAGCGTTGTTTGCTCAAAAAGAAGAACAAGTCAAACACAAACTTGCCGATACTTTTTCTGTTCTAACGAAAGAAGACTATGACATGGTGACCAGCCATTTGACCGGAGCTTTAGAAGTATTAGCGAAATACAAGCAAATGAATGTCTCAAGATGTAAAAAACCAGAGCTGTTAGAGGATTAACAGCTTTGGTTTTTATTTTTTAGCAAACAGTTGCGCTGTATAACTATATGTTTTGTATAGTTATGGGAATTAGTTGTTGATTATTTTTGCAATCGGTTGCATAATAAAAGAAGAGTCAATGAAATTGAAGGAGGAATAACGTGGAGAAGCAAGCAATTTTACACAAAACCAAAAGCAATTATGCCTACGCTTATGATGCACAGACACTTCATTTTCGTTTGCGTAGTAAGCGTGATGATTTAACGAAGGTAACCTTGTTAATCGATCATGAAGATGGATGGTTACCAAATGAAGAAGGTGTGTGGATGTGGCAAAAAAAACAGCTACCCATGCGCAAAGAGTTTTCAACTGAATTATTTGATTATTGGTTTGTCGAAGCAAAACCACATAATTTGAAATCAAGGTACGGGTTTCTTTTAGAAGATGAACAGACACAAGTCTTGTTTGTCGAACGTGGTTTCTTTTCGCCAGAAGATGACTTTATTCAAAATGATATTAATAGTTATTTTTCATTTCCTTATATCCATGAAAATGACATCTTTACAGCTCCATCATGGGTAAAAGAAACTGTCTGGTATCAAATTTTTCCTGAGCGTTTTGCCAATGGCGACGTGACCAATGATCCAGAAAAAACGCATCCTTGGTCAAACGCTACCACCGCTATTTTAGGAGAATTTGAGTTTTATGGTGGCGATTTACGAGGAATTATTCAAAAATTACCCTATCTCGCAGATTTAGGTATTTCTGGTATTTATTTAACGCCGATTTTTAAGTCGCCTACTTCACACAAATATGATACGGAAGACTATTTTGAAATTGACCCTCATTTTGGGACGAAAGAAGATTTACGAGAGTTAGTGGACAAAGCGCATCAATTAGGCATTCGGATTATGTTAGATGCGGTGTTTAATCATATTGGGTGGACATCGTATCAATTTAAAGATGCGCAAGAAAAAGGAACAGCATCTGACTATTATGATTGGTTTTATTTTGAAGGAGAAAATTATTTGAATTTCTCTTATCACATGCCGAAACTAAATACGAGTCATCCAGCAGTGATTGATTATTTGATTCGTGTTGCCCAATATTGGATTTTAGAAGCGGATATTGATGGTTGGCGTTTGGATGTTGCCAATGAAGTGGATCATCAATTTTGGAAAACATTCCGAAAAGCAGTCAAAGAAGTAAAATCGGATGTCTATATTTGTGGTGAGTTGTGGCATGATAGTCAAGCTTGGTTGAATGGGGATCAATTTGACGGCGTGATGAATTATCCGTTGGCCAAACCAATCCAAGAATGGATTGCGACTGAACGCATAGATGGTCATGATTTTTTGGAGCAATTTGTTCATGCCTATACACGCTATCCGAAAAATCAAAACTTGGGGATGATGACTTTATTGGATAGTCACGATACACCCAGAATTATGACAAGTGCACAAAATGATCCACGAAAAGTCGATATGTGTTTTGCTTTACTAGCAACAACGCCCGGGTCAATTTGTTTCTACTATGGCAGTGAAATTTACCTGCAAGGGGAAGATGATCCCGATAATCGTCGGTGCATGAATTGGGAAGAGCGTCCAACGAGTAATCTTGTACAATTGACACGTTTACGAAAAGCGCATCCAACGATGGGGTATGCAGGGGACTATGATTTTTTAAGTGTTACAGCCAATACCATCATCTTTAAGAAAGTCTCTGACAACGAAATACTTTATTTCATTTTCAATACGCAAGGAACCAATGAGGTCATTTTACCAACAGAAATGCAAGATCAAACATTTAACGAGTGCATTCAGCAACAAACAGTTACCTTAAACAAACACTTGATAGTCGAAGAATACAGTTACTTAATATTGAAAAAAGAGTAAATAAAAACGCATGCGCTATAGTTTTACGCATGCGTTTTTGTTTTATTCTTTTACTGAACCAGAAGTAATACCGGCAACATAGAAACGTTGCATGATGATAAATAAAATGGTAATTGGAATAGCAATCAAGACACAGCCTGCGGTAAATGACATAAATAAGGAATTCGCAGTTGTTTTAGTCATCATTGAGAACAACCCAATCGCAACCGTGTAGTTTTCGACTTTATCACCCATAATTACTTTGGCGAATATGAAGTCCATCCAAGGACCCATAAAGGACATTAAAGACGTATAAACAATCATTGGTTTGGATAACGGCAAAGTGATTTTGGTAAAGATTTGCCATTTATTGGCACCGTCAATCATTGCAGATTCATCTAATGCCATTGGAATAGTATCAAAGAACCCTTTGGCGATATAAAAACCAAGTGCTGCCCCTGCAGAGTAAACGAGGATCAACGCAAATTTTGTTTGTGTTAAATCTAACGCTTTTAAAATATAGTAGATCGCAAACATACTCATAAATCCTGGGAACATGTTTAAAACTAAGGCGATTTTCAAGATTGGTTTACGCATTCTGAAACGTAAACGAGAAAGAGCATAGGCCATCGCAATCGTAATGAACGTTGATAAAATACAGCTAATGGTAGCGATAAACAAAGTGTTTAAGAACCAACGTACAAAGGGGAAACTTCCCGTTGAATTACTCAATAAAATTTTATAGTTATCAAGTGTGAATGATTTAGGGATGATATAAGGAACAAACGCACCACCTTCTGCACGGAAACTAGATAGTACAATCCAAACAATCGGGAACATCCAGACAATAGACATGACGATTAATAAGATATAACTTCCAGTTAAGGAAATTCGTTGACTTGATTTATAGCTTTTATTTTTCTTTTTTGCTTCCATAGTCGTTAGCCCTCCTTAAATGAATTTGTTCGAGTGTAGGCAATTAAACTAAATACTGCAGAGAGGATAAAGATTAAGATACCGATAACTGAAGCCAAGTTGTAGTCCATCGTATTCAAGGTTAAGTTATATAACCAAGTTACCAGTAAATCGGTTGATCCTGCTCCATAAAAATCAGAATTTGTTGGTCCGCCGCCTGTTAATAGGAAAATAACATTAAAGTTATTGATATTTCCAATAAACTGTTGAATTAGAGCAGGGGTCATAACGAACAAAATTTGTGGGAACGTAATGTTTCTAAAAATTTGGAAGGCATTTGCACCATCAATGCGTGCTGCTTCAATTTGATCTTCCGGTAGATTTTGAATAATCCCTGTAGAAACTAACATTGTTGCTGGCAAGCCAATCCACATGTTTACAAAGATAACAGAAATTTTTGCCCATAACGGATCTGTTAAGAAAGGAATCGCGGTATCGATTAGTCCCCAACTCATCAACGTTGCATTAATCGGGCCAGCACCATTTAATAAGTTACGCATAATTAACAATGAAACGAATTGTGGTACAGCTAAGGTAATCACAAAAATTGTTCGCCAAAGTCCTTTAAATTTAATGCCTTTTCGATTGATTAATAATGCTAATAAGACACCAAAGAAGAAACAAGTAGCTGTTGCAATGACTGCCCAAATTAATGTCCAACTAAGAACAGGGAAGAAGGTTGCTGCCATTTTTCCATTTAAAACATTGGCAAAGTTTGAAAAACCAACCCATGTGAATAGATTCTTCGGTGGTAGATGGTTATGATCGTAGTTTGTAAATGCGATAGAAATCATATAAATTAACGGTAGAATAGTAAAGAACAAAACACCTAATAATGGAATGGTCATCAAAGTTGCATGGAAACGTTCATTTAACAAACTAGATAAGTCTTCCATTGTTGTAGGTGCTTTTTGTCCTGCTTGTTTCAATTCATAAAGATGACGCGCACTTTTTAGATTCACGATATAAAGAACAATCATTAAAATACAAAGTAAAATAGCTGCAATCCCAAATAATAAGATAAGCATGGAGTTGTCGCCTTCTTGAAGCACAGGAATTCCTAACTTCTTATCCATGACTAACCCTTGTTCTTGTGTTCCTAATGTTGATAGCATACTTAATGCTGTTAATCCGTTGCGAATTAACCAAAAAAGAAAAGCAACTTGTGTCCCTAGGAAAAACAATCCTTTAAGCCATTGTTTATTGGCCAAGTTTGCAGATCCCATAATAACAAATGACAATTTTGTCATTGCATCGCCTTTTTTGAATAACTCACGAAAGGTTGTTTTCTGTTCATATTTTTTTTTGTTAAACATAGCCTTCCACTCACTTTCATTATTTTACAAAGAAAGGCGAAAGAAGGTCTCTTTCGCCTTAAATATTGTTCAGATTTATTCTGCTGGCGTACCTACATCATTGATTAATTTATCTAATTTAGATTGGAAATCAGCTGGTTTGATTTTTCCTTTGTAAGTATCGTTAATAACCGCATCCATTGCTGGCCAGAATGATACGATTTCAGGAATTTTAGGCATTACCACGGTGTGTGTTGGTTGAGTCATTTCAACTACAGCAGTAGAGACAGCATCTGCTTTGACAGCGTCACTTTCTTGAGCTGCTTTGTTTGAAGGAACGATTCCGTTGCTTTCAAAGACAGTAAGTTGTGAGCTTTCATTACTGATATAGTCAGCTAACGCCATTGCTGCTAAAGGAGCTTCTGTTTGTTGGTTTACAGCAAATAATCTTACACCCATGAAGGCTTTTTGTTGTACTGGACCATTACCAAAGTCAACAGTTGGGTAAGCAGCTACTGCCATATCATCGCCAATTGCTTTGATAACGTCATTTTTAGACCAAGGACCAGATAAGAAGGCATCAATTTTACCAGATTGTAAGCTTGCTAAAGTTTCAGCGTTTGATTGAACAACCCCAGGATTATTTTTTTGATCAGCAATCCATTGCATAACTTGAATACCAGGTTCTGTATTAAAGTCTGTTCCTTTTGAATCTTCACCATTTTCACCGTATAAGTGTAAACCGTTACTCATAAATAATGGAGCGAAGACATAATTGGCACCAGCTTCTCCAAAGTTTGCGCCTAATTTACCTTTAGATGTTAGGCTTTCCCAAGTTTTTACATCATCTTCAGATAATTTTGATTTATTATAGTAAAGGAATTGTGACTCTACACCATAAGGATAACCGTAAAGTTCACCTTTCCAAGAAGCACCTTCAATGGCTGATTCAACGTTATTTTCTTTGACATCATCTGCGTATTTAGTGTTTGGATAAATTAAGCCAGCTTCAGCCATTTGTCCTAATTGATCGTGTGGCATCATAAATACGTCGGCTGCTGCTTTAGGATCTTTGGATACATCTTTTTGAGCATCAGTAGAAGTACCTTCTGTCAATTCAACTTTTACATCTGGATATTCTTTCTCAAAATCAGCAATGATTTCTTTATATGCAGGAAGGAAGTCACGGTCTACCCAAAGTTTTACATTTCCTTCAACTTTAGGTTCTTCATTTGATGAAGCGTTTGCATCTTCTTGCTTATCAGATGAATTGCCACCTCCACAGGCTGTCAATAATACAGCAGTTCCTAACATTAGCCCACTTGTCACATATTTTTTCCAATTTGTCTTCATGTTGTTTTCCTCCGTCTAATAATATTTCTTCTACACATGTGATTATGCAACCGTTTGCTGAAATAGTCAAGCCTTATGTCACAAAAAAAATAAAAAAAGTGTGAAATCGCTGGAACCATCGTGTTTAAACGGGCATCTTAAAATGAGAAAATTCAGAAGCTTTCTAATAAAATAGGATGTAAAGGTTGCTACAAACTGATTTGATTAATTAAATGCAATCGATTGCCGTTAAATTGTTGCAACCGTTTTTCTTCTGTGTCATAATAACAGTGAAAAATCGAAAAGGAGAAATGAATTTTATGAATACAGCAGCTATTTATCATCGTCCAGAAAGTGAATTTGCTTATCTATATGACGAAAAAACAATGCACGTCCGTTTAAGAACCGCTCGAGGAGATGTTCGCGAGGTTTCGCTTTTACATGGTGATCCTTATTTATTAGATAAAGAAAAGTGGCATCAAAAACCATTACGAATGACTTTACTGATGTCGACGGATTTATATGACTATTGGTTTGTTGAAGTTACTGCGCCATATAAACGTTTGTCTTATGCGTTCTCACTAGTTGGTGTGGATGGCTTACCCGTCTTTTATGGCGATCATGGCGTGTATCCTTTAGCAGATGAATTTTTAACAATGCCAAACAATTATTTCAGAATGCCTTTCTTCCAAGAAATTGATCGTTTTAAGGCACCGGAGTGGGTGAAGGAAACGGTTTGGTATCAAATCTTCCCTGAACGGTTTGCCAATGGCGATAAGAGCAATGATCCAAAAGGGACGTTACCGTGGGGCTCACAAGATCCAGATTACCAAGATTTCTTTGGTGGGGATTTACAAGGTGTGATTGATCATTTAGATTACTTAGAAGATTTAGGCATTAATGGTTTGTATTTCTGCCCAATTTTTGAAGCGTATTCAAATCATAAATATGATACGATCGATTATTTGAAAATCGATCCGGCTTTTGGCGATGCGGAAACGTTTAAAAAATTAGTTGATGAATGTCATCGACGTGGGATTAAAATTATGTTGGATGCTGTTTTCAATCATATGGGGGATACGTCACCACAGTGGAAAGATGTTTTAGAAAATGGCGAAAAATCAAAATATGCAGATTGGTTCCATGTCAATGAATTTCCAGCAAGCTATAAAGAAGGAACATTCTTTGAAGAAGCAACAGATATTACGTATGATGTGTTTGCTTTTACACCCCATATGCCGAAATTAAATACAGCTAATCCAGAAGTACAAGAACATCTCTTGGCTATTGCTCGTTATTGGATTGAAGAATTTGATATTGATGCTTGGCGTTTAGATGTTGCCAATGAAGTCGATCATGCGTTTTGGAAAAAGTTCCGTCAAGTTTGTGATGAGGCCAAGGATGATTTCTATATTTTAGGTGAAATTTGGCATTCTTCTCAAAGCTGGTTGCAAGGCGATGAATTCCATGCGGTGATGAATTATGCTTTCACAGATGCCATTATGGGATATTTTGTTAAAAACGAATTAAGCATGAGTAAAATGGTTTCTGAAATGAACAATCAATTGATGCTTTATCGTGACCAAACCAATCAAATGCAATTTAATGTCTTGGATTCACATGATACGCCACGTCTACTAACCGAGACAAAAGAAGATAAAGACTTAATGAAACAAGTGATGGCATTTACGTATATTCAACCGGGTGTACCATGTCTTTATTATGGGGATGAAGTCGGCATGACTGGTAAAATGGATCCAGATTGTCGTAAATGTATGGTATGGGAAGCAGAAAAACAAGATTTAAACTTGCATCAATTTACGAAAGAATTAATTGGTGTTCGTAAAACCAATCAAAAAATTCTTTCAGAAGGAAGCATTCATTGGAAACAAGTTTCGGAAGATTCCGGTGTGATTGTTTTTGAACGTAAATTAGATGGTGAGATTCTAACAGGAATTTTCAACACCGGCACACAAGAGGTACGTGCAGAAAAAGCAGGGGAAGTCATTTTAAGTAACTTAGTCACTGTATCTGACACGACTGTGGAAGTTTCACCAAAAGGATTCGCATTATTCATCGAAAAATAAAAAAAGAAAAAGACAAAGGAAACAAGGCGAAGTCGCACATGTTTCCTTTGTCTTTCATCATTAAATAGGAAGTTTGTTCCTATACACGTTGCGAAGAATCTTCCCCAAAATTCTTCTTAACCTAATTATAGAACAAAGATAGTGGTTTTCACAAATAAAAACAATTTGTTCTATCTACTTGATTGTTATAAATACCTCATAGCTTTTCGTTATTTAATGAGAAAATTCTCATGGATGAGATGCGATAAAGACAAGCCTAGCAAGGTTTTTGATTGAAAATTACTAAAGTCATTTTCCTTGATTTGCAACGTGTTTACCAGTATATACTCTTTTTTTAAAAGGAAATTCCAATGGAAAATACAAAGATTTTTAGACAGAATGCTAGAAATTTCTAAGAAGTATGATAAAATAATGAAAATGTTGAATTAATTAAAGGAGTGTTTTAGATGGAGTCAGGATATCGTATTGCGGTGGTAGGAGCTACTGGTGCAGTAGGAACAAAAATGATTGAAATGTTGGAGCAAACTGTGCTACCTATTAAAGAGGTAAAATTATTAGCATCTAAGCGCTCAGCTGGCAAAAAAGCAACATTCAAAGGAGAAGAACTAGTTATTGAAGAATTAGTTCCAGAGTCATTTGAAAATATTGACATCGCCTTGTTCAGTGCAGGTGGTGGCATTTCAAAACAATTCGCCCCTGAAGCAGTGAAACGTGGTGCTGTTGTGGTGGACAATACCAGCCATTTCCGTATGGACCCTGAAGTGCCATTAGTGGTACCTGAAGTAAATAAAGAAGCCTTGAAAAAACATAAAGGCATTATTGCGAATCCAAACTGTTCAACGATTCAAATGATGGTAGCATTAGAACCCATTCGCCAAAAAGCTGGTTTGGATCGCGTGATTGTTTCTACGTATCAAGCCGTTTCTGGTGCAGGTGCAAGTGCAATCCGTGAATTGGAAGAGCAAACACAAGCGTATCTAAATGGTACACCAGTAGAAGAATTAAAAGCTGAGATTTTACCTTGCGGAGGCGATAAAAAACATTATCCATTGGCATTTAATGCCTTGCCACAAATTGATGTATTCGCTGAAGAAGGATACACGTATGAAGAGTGGAAAATGATTCGTGAAACGAAAAAAATTATGGAAGATGACGCAATTAAAGTTTCTGCAACGTGTGTTCGTATTCCTGTTGCTAGTGGTCATTCAGAATCTGTTTATATTGAAACAAAAAACGCGTTAACCGTAGCAGAGATCCGTGATTTAATGGAAACAGCACCAGGAATTGTCTTAGAAGATGACCCAAGTCAACAAATCTATCCACAAGCATTGAATAGCATCGGCAAAAAAGAAACGTTTGTAGGTCGTATTCGTAAAGATGTGGATGTCGATAATGGTTTCCATTTATGGGTGGTATCAGACAACTTATTAAAAGGTGCCGCATGGAATTCTGTGCAAATTGCTGAAACATTGCATGAAATGGATTTAGTCCGTGTCTAAAAATCATTGTTAAAATAAAATAGTCGAACTATAGAATAGCGATGTGTCGATTCCCTGGAATTCATACATCCCGTACTATAGTCCGGCTATTTTTTATTTTATGACCTAGTGTCTAGATTATTTTATCTGCATTTTTATCACGACTATCAAGGAAGTTTGTGCATCGTTTTTATGTGTTCAGCCAAGTGGTCAATTGTTGAAAGACTTTTTGGACTTGTTCGTTTTCTGGTTGTTTTAGAAAATCATGTTCTAAATCATAGACAGGTACAAATTTACAAGCAGGTATTAAACGCTTCAATGATTTGCTGTATTTAAACGGAACTTCCGCATCTGTTGTGCTAGCGGTACTAAAAGTAGGTGGGTAATGTTTGAATAATTCATCAGAAATAGTGAAATCTTCTTTGGTTTGTTCTGTTACACGATAATAATCAGTTAATGTTTGTTGCTGCACACCATACATATATAAGACGTATCGTTGTAATAATGGATCATCCCAAACCGGTTGTGTTTGATCAATCGTAGCAATCATTTCTGATGTAATCGTAGTTGTGGTTAATTTCCGTTTATCTTGAATAAAGGCTAAATCATAATAGCCATAAAATTGAATTAATCGTTCCGGTAATGGGGCATTCGTTTGGAGTAAATGGGCGGTTAGTGCTAAAATCGCATATCCTCCTGCTGAGCGACCACAAAAACTAAACGGGGCATCATTGATAACTGTTGCTTTCAGTTCCGCAAATGAATCGTAAATGCTGGTTAAAATATCTTTCAACGAATGATTCGGCGCTAACAAGTAATCCATTGCTAAAATCGTATAGCCCGCTTCTAAAAATGGTTGAGCTAAGGCTTGCGGTAAATCATTTTTACTACCATAGACAAAACCGCCACCATGCAAATAAAGTAGATACTTTTCACCGTTACCACTAGTTGTTTGAGCGATTTGACACCCGTTGCTCAATGTGAGAATTTCAGTCATCGTTGTCTCTCCTTTTTGTTTTCAATAAGTACGTCCCAATCTCATAATTAACTAATTGAATAGGATTTGTCAAATCGATGTTCAGTAAGTGTTCAATTTTATTTAGACGGTAACGAATTGATTTTGAATGCATGAAAAGCAGTTCAGCGGTCTTTTTGTAGTTACGACCAGATTGGAAGAAGCTATATAATGTCAGGAATAAATCATAGTGATTTTCCCAAAGGTCATAGAGTTTATCAGGAATCAATTTTTCCAATTGCTGGATTTGATTTTCTTGCATGAAATAACGAAAAATCCCTAAATCATTAATTGATACAATGGAATCAATGCGAAACAGTTGATTGAAACGAATCGTATCTAAACATTCCAATAAAATTTCTTTTAATTCTTTTTTTTCTTTTAATAGACTTAAAGAAATCGTCCACTCATACTCTGCTATCATTGTCGGATCAAATAAAGTTAAGAGTTGCTCTTTTTTTATCTCTTGTTGCGGTGTCTCTAAATTATATAAAATGATAGTATAGTTATAGTGTTCAAAGAAGATTTCATGTTTACGTAATGCAGATAATTTAGTTAAAATCTCTTGTTTTGATTGCTTGTCTGGTTCACTATTAGAAGAAAAGGCGATTCCTTGATAATATTTGTAGCGATTCATATTGGCATCGTCAAGCAAGCTGTTCAATTCATCCAAACTAGTGGGCGTGTTTTGCAAAATAGCATCTGCAAGATTGTTCAGACGTGTATAACGATCTTTTTTCAATAGATACTCCATTTGCAAGCGTTCATAAAGGATATCAATCGCATTTTCTAAAATCATCATGTGGGACTCATCGATTGTTCCTTTTTCTTGGTAAACAATGAGGGTGCATTCACTAGTGAAGTTCGTTTTTATTTCAGCTTTTAGTGCGGTGATTTCTCGTCCACCATCAAAAGGCAGCAAACGCAACCGTTCATAATGATGTTTGGTAAACTCGGTTGTTTCAATATACGCTTTCTCACTAACAATATAATTTTCAAAAGACGTGCCGTAATGGATATCCACCGATAAAGCAGGGATTTTTAAGGTACAAGGAAATTCTGTGAGTTGGTACAAGGTCTCCATTATTTGGTTAAATGAGTGTAGGTTTCGCTCGACTTTTGTAAAACGTTGGCGCACATCATAATACGTTCGTAGGAGATGTCCTTGATGATTCAATAGTGGTTCATAAATCGTTAAAATGATTTTTTCATAGCTAATATCTTGTTCGATTTTGATTAATGGAATACGGTATTCAAAACATAAATTAATTAATCGAGTGGGAATCGTTGAGATAAAGCGATCTGTTTTGACAACAAGACCACTAACGCCTAGTTTTTTCATTTTTTGAAAAAAGATGGTAATTTCTGCATTTGTTAAATCTTTAAATGCATAATACGAAGTTAAAATAAGTTGATTCTTTTTGCTCCAATTTTCAATATCTAATGCTTCTAAAACCATTGCTGAGTCAATATCATTGTCTAATCCGATATTTTCAGTGAGGAGTTTGCATGTTTTGAAAAGTTCGAGTGACATTAATTCTTTAATTTTCATGACCTCTACCTTTTTACGCTTTTTGGATAAAAAATATACACTAAATTTAGTCTTTTGTCCAGTGAAAACGCAAACAATAGAATTTACAATAATAATGTAAGCAATACAAAGGAGGATATACAATGTTAAATACTGTTATTTTAAAAAATAACTATCAAGACTCTATCAATTTAATGCTCTTAACCAATAAAATCAATGAGTTCGAGAATGTCGCAATGAGCCAAATCATGATGGGAACCGATGCGAATAAGGATATTTTACGCAATACCAATTTATTAACAACAGAAGCAGAAGCAGCTTCAGCGAATGATTTAATGATCGTTGTTGATAGTGAAGATGCCAATGTCATGGAAGAAGTACTACCAGCAGTTGATGAATTTTTAAGTGACTTATCTTCTAAAGGTGGTTCAGAAGCGAAAGCTGCTTCGACTTCTTGGGCGGAAGCACTTGATGCGTTACCAGATGCAAATGTGGCATTATTCAGTATTCCAGGTGAATACGGCGCTCCTGAAATGGAAAAAGCATTAAAAAATGATTTACATGTCTTTTCATTTACCGATAATATTGCCATTGAAGACGAAGTTCGTTTGAAAAAATTAGCGCACGAAAAAGGCTTATTAATGATGGGACCTGACTGTGGTACAGGAATTATCTCAAGTATTCCAGTGGCCTTCACAAACGTTGTTTCACCAGGAAACATCGGTGTGGTTGGTGCTTCTGGTACAGGTATTCAAGAAGTGACTACAATTATTGACCGTTTAGGTGGTGGCGTCGTTCATGCGATTGGAACAGGCGGTCGTGACTTAAGTGATAAAGTTGGCGCGATTACTATGAAAGATGCCATTGTTGCGCTAGAAAACCACGAACCAACAGATGTGGTGTGTGTCATTTCGAAACCACCTGCAAAAGAAGTTCGTGATGAAGTTGTACAGCTATTACAAAGTATTTCTAAACCAGTCGTGGCTATTTTCTTAGGTGAAAAACCAACTGCACATGAAGGAAAAGTTTACCTAGCACATACGTTAGAAGAGACAGCGCGTATTGCGATTGATTTAGCCAATGAAGAAGCAGTCAAAGCAAACTATTTAGAACCAATTGACAAACCAGATGCACCTGTTTTACCGTCAGACAAGGTAGTAAAAGGGTTGTATTCAGGTGGGACCTTAGCTTCTGAAGCGGGCATGTTAATTTCTGAAGCATTAGGTTTAGAAGGTTTAGTGAAAAAAGAAGGATTTGTCTTAAAATCACACGGTTATGAAGTGATGGATTTAGGAGATGATATCTATACACAAGGAAAACCTCATCCAATGATTGATCCTGAAGTACGGATTAACAAAATTCGTGAATATACAACAGATAAAGATACAGGCATCATTTTATTTGATGTGGTGATTGGTTACGGTGCGCACGCTGATATGGCGAGTGCGTTATTACCAGCTATTGAAGAAGCTCGCCAAACAGCAAAAGCGGATGGCCGTGAATTGCACTTTGTAGCAACCGTTTGTGGTACAACGAAAGATCCTCAAAACTATCATGAAACTGTGAAACGTCTAAAAGATGCCGGCGTATTTGTTGAAGATAGCAATGCGAAAGCAGTTCGTTTAGCATTATTACTAAAAGGCATTGAATTTACCGAAGAAGATAAAACAGTGGTTGCTTATGAAGGCGAAACTGTTGAAGTACCGGCAGCTAGTGAAAAAGTGATGGAATTGTTAACCACAAAACCACGTATTATCAATGTTGGTTTACAAAGCTTCAATGAATCAATTGTAGAATATGGTGGTCAATCAGAACAATTTAACTGGTGTCCACGTGCAAACGGCAATAAAAAAATGATTCGTATTTTAGATGCGTTAGAAGATCATGAAGAACAAATTGCCGCAGATAACCAAAAAGTAATCGATAAAATTCAAAATGCACAACCATTCTTAGTGGATGTCGTTCCAGCAAAAACAGTAATTCCTGAATTAAATGAAGAACAAAAAACATTGCTTCATGCAGGACCACCAATCGAATGGGCAAATATGACTAAACCAATGCAAGGAGCATGTATTGGCGCAGCATTATTCGAAGGTTGGGCAACGACAGAAGAAGAAGCGTTACAATTATTGGAAAACGATGAAGTCCGTTTCATTCCTTGTCACCATGTACAAGCTGTGGGACCAATGGGGGGTATTTCTTCTGCTAATATGCCAATGTCAGTTGTAGAAAATCGTGCAGAAGGAAATCGCGCATTCTGTATTCTGAATGAAGGAATCGGAAAAGTCTTGCGTTTTGGTGCTTACTCACAAGAAGTTGTCGATCGTTTAACTTGGATTCAAGATGTATTAGGTCCAACTCTTTCAAAAGCATTGCAATCAACTGAAGAAGGTGTGAATTTGAATGTATTAATGGCTCGTTCGATTACAATGGGTGATGAGTTCCATCAACGCAACATTGCAGCATCTTTAAACTTCTTGAAAGAAATGGCGCCTTTAATTACAACGTTGGATATTTCTGAAAATGAAAAATACGAAGTGATTAAATTCTTGTCAGATACCGATCAATTCTTCTTGAACATCATGATGGCCGCTGGGAAAGCGATTGTTGATGGTGCACGTCAAGGAACAAAAGGAACAGTTGTTACGACAATGGCACGTAATGGCGTAGACTTTGGTGTACGAATTGCAGAAACAGGTGACACTTGGCATATTGCTCCAGTAAATACGCCAAAAGGGCTCTATTTCACTGGTTTCTCTGAAGAAGATGGTAATCCAGATATCGGTGATAGTGCGATTACTGAAACAGTTGGTGTTGGTGGGATGGCAATGGTTGCTGCACCGGGTGTGACACGTTTCGTTGGTGCCGGTGGTTTCCAAGATGCATTAGATATTTCAAATGAAATGGCAAAAATTTGTATTACACACAACCCAACATTTACGATTCCAACTTGGGACTTTAAAGGAACTTGTTTAGGTATTGATATCCGCAAAGTAGTTGAAACTGGTATTACACCGTTAATCAACACTGGGATTGCGCACAAAGAAGCCGGGCGTGGTCAAGTGGGTGCCGGTACAGTTCGTGCACCATTAGGATGTTTTGAAAATGCCTTAGAAGCATATGCGAAAGAATTAGGCATTGACGTTGAGTAACGTAAAAATTAGCGAAGGTATTTTTCCCATCGACCAATTTGGTAAGATGGGAAAAATCCATAGCGTTTTTGATCGTTCCTTTAATCTTAAAGTTGGTGAACGCTTAATTAATGTAGCAAATTATTCGGGGTATCTCGCAAGTTTTGGTCTTTATTTAGAAGATACACTTTACCAATCGCTTGTTCCCTATTTGCAACAAGACAATTTAGTGAAAGTTTTTTCTAAGGGTTTGATGATTTATAGTCGTGAAGGAATTAAAAAAATAACGTGGTCTGACTGTGAAATTGTTTCGCTGCAAGCAAAGAATATTCAACTGACAAAAGAACAACAAGACGTATTGAAAGCTGTCTTAGAAGAAGCACAAGTGGAAACTAAAATTGGGTTACCTATCGATTGTCATGCACGCCAAATATTTGCTAAATTACGTCAAAAAGAACTTACCCCCAGTGAGTGGAATGAAATTATTAGCTATTTAATTGGTCGTGGCAAAGGTTTAACGCCAAGTGGAGATGATATCTTAGTTGCATATTTAGTCATGTTATACGTGAGAAAAGATTCACGTAGCATTAGTTTAAGTCACGCTTTTAAACAACGTTTGTTATCTACAACGGACATCAGTAAAGAATATATTTGGTATGCGAGGCAAGGTTATGTGAATTCCCTAGTGTATCAACTGTATATCGATTTGAAAAATAATAAAGAAAAAGAAGTTATTGCCTATGACGTACAACAAGTAATGAGAATTGGTCATTCATCAGGAAATGATTTGTGTTACGGCTTATTGTTGGCAATTGATGACGAGGAAAAGGAGAGAATAACATGAGTTTAAATGTTATTGCATTAGGTGGAAATGCAATCTTAGATACAGATCCCACAGATGTTGGTCAAAAAGAATTTATTAAAAAGGCAGCAAAATATATTGTTGATTTTGTCGAAAAAGGTGAAGAAGTTGTTGTTTGTCATGGCAATGGTCCACAAGTCGGTAATTTATTGTTACAACAAAAAGCTGGAGATAGCGAAAAAAATCCTGCATTAAAGTTGGATTCTTGTGTAGCTATGACTCAAGGTAGTATTGGATATTGGTTGCAAAATGCGTTAAGTAATGAATTTGCTAAACGCAATGTGTCAAAACCAGTCGCATCTGTTGTGACACAGGTGGAAGTGGATGCCAATGATCCTTCATTTACCAATCCAACAAAACCAATCGGCCCATTTTTTACAGAAGAAGAGGTAAAAGTTGAAGCAGCTAAAGACAATTCGACGTTTGTTGAGGATTCTGGTCGTGGTTATCGTAAAGTTGTTCCTTCACCACAACCTCAAAATATTGTCGAAAAAGAAGCGATTCGTACCATGGCTCAAGGTGGCGTGGTAACCGTCAGTGCCGGTGGTGGAGGTATTCCAGTTATCATTCGTGATGGGGAATATGTGGGTGTTGAGGCCGTTATTGATAAAGATTTTACGTCAAAAGTTTTAGCAGAAAATGTCCAAGCAGATTGTTTAATTTTATTAACTGGTGTGGATAACATTTATATCAATTACAATCAACCGAATCAAAAAGCTTTGGAAACGATTAGTATTGCCGAAGCAGAAGGTTATATTCAAGAAGGGCATTTTGCGGCAGGTAGTATGCTACCAAAAATCGAAGCAGCACTAGATTTTGTAAAAGGTGCAAGCAATCGTAAAGCTGTAATTACATCCATTGAAAACTTGGAGAATATTCAAGAAAATGCGGGAACAACAATTGTTTCCGACTAGCAAAGATAAATCTTTGTGAGGATACCCGAACGATAGAGAGCGTATGTGCAATTTCACAAGAAGTTGCGTCATGTCTTTCCGATTGTTCGGGTATTTTTGGTATTTTCGGCGGATTAGGGTCTTTTTAATGGCATATTAGCACAACAAATCATTTGTTTTTGTTATAAATGTACAATGAAAAAACAATTAAAAACGATTACAATGATACTAACAAATAAAGGAGATGTTCGGACATGGATTTAAACAAAGTATTAGCAGATAATATCAAAAATCTATCACAGATTGGGAGCGACCCAACTGGAGGAATGACAAGACTTCTTTATACTGATTCTTGGTTAGAAGCACAAAAATACGTAGCAAACCAATTAACGGATGCAGGGTTAACGGCAACGTTTGATGAAGTGGGTAATTTATTTGGTCGAATAGAAGGAACAAAATATCCAGAAGAAACTATTTTGTCTGGTTCACATATTGATACGGTAGTGAATGGTGGGACGCTGGATGGACAGTTTGGTGTAATTGCCGCCTATGTAGCGATTCAGTATCTATTGGCAACGTATGGCCAACCTTTACGTTCGTTAGAAGTTATTTCAATGGCAGAAGAAGAAGGCAGTCGTTTTCCAACTGTTTTCTGGGGTAGTAAAAACTTTGTGCGTGAAGCCAAACGTTCAGACGTGGAAGACATCGCTGATTTTGAAGGGAAAAAATTCGTGGATGAAATGCGTCGCCAAGGTTTCGATTTCCGTGATGAATCTGTGCCAAAACGCGATGATATTCGTGCATTTGTTGAAATTCATATTGAGCAAGGGAATGTTTTGGAAAATGAAGCATTACAAATTGGTGTTGTCAATAATATTGCGGGGCAACGTCGCTATACGATTGTCTTAAAAGGGGAAGCCAATCATGCGGGCACCACGCCAATGGGCTACCGTAAAGATGCGGTTTATGGTTTTTCTAAAATTTGTTCTGAAATCATTGATCGTGCAGTACAAGTGGGTGATCCATTAGTTGTGACCTTTGGGAAAGTGGAACCGAAACCAAATACTGTGAACGTTGTACCAGGAGAAGTCTTGTTCACTATGGATTGCCGTCATACCGATCAAGAAGTATTGAAAAACTTTACAGAAGAAGCAGAGGCCTTTATGAAAGAAGTTGCCAAAGACCATCAATTAGATATTGCTATTGATTTATGGATGGATGAAGCTCCGGTACCAATGAACGATGACATTGTTGCGACTGTTGAAAAAGCAGCGAAAGCAGAAAAGATGAAGTACAAAATGATGCACAGTGGTGCCGGTCATGATTCACAAATTATTGCGCCACATTATCCATCAGCGATGATTTTTGTGCCAAGTACTAAAGGAATTAGCCACAATCCCGCAGAAGAAACCAAACATGAAGATTTAGTTGCGGGTGTGAAAGTGTTAGCCAAAGCATTGTATGAATTAGCATACAAAGAATAAACGGAGAAAGCAGGGAGTAGGCATGGGTTACAAAAACAACAACACAGGATACTTGGACGGATTATTACAATCAAGAGCAGTGATTAAGAAGAATAATTTTGCGATTCTTCCTCATGATGGGTTAGTGAATAATGTAATACCTGGATTTAAAAACTGTGATTGCTCAATTTTAGGTTCGAAACAAATTGGCGCAAATTTTGTTGATTATATCATCACAATGAAAAAAGATGGCGAAAACAGTCGCGGATTTGGTGGAGAAGGTGTTGAAACACTGGTTTATGTTATCGAGGGGACATTGGAAGTTCGCGATGATCAACAGACACACATCCTAACAAGCGGTGGTTATGCGTATTTCCCAGCAAGTCAATTAATGTACTTGAAAAATGCCCAAGAAGAACCAACAGAAATTTTCCTTTATAAAAAACGTTACCAACCATTAGCAGGATATGACGCACATCAAGTCATCGGTCAAGTACAAGATATTGAACCTGTGCACTATGAGGGAATGGAAGATGTTTTATTGTGGGACTTTTTGCCAAAAGATCTTGGTTTTGATATGAATTTCCATATCTTATCGTTTGAACCCGGCGCAAGTCATGGGTATGTTGAAACACATTATCAAGAACATGGTGCTTACTTGCTTTCAGGACAAGGAATGTACAATTTAGATAACGACTGGTATCCAGTAGAAAAAGGCGATTATATCTTTATGAGTTCTTACGTACAACAAGCCGCATATGCGGTGGGTCGTGGTGAACCCTTGTCTTACGTGTATTCAAAAGATTGTAATCGTGACCCTGAAATATAAGGCAGAGGAGCATAAAAATGGAAGAAACAGTTATTGTTCAACCGAAAGAATTGCATCAATTAATTCAAACAAAATTAGAAAAATCTGGTTTAAAACCAGAGCATGCCAATGAAGTTGCCAAACATTTGGTGTTTGCGGATGCCAATGGTATTCACTCACATGGCGCAGTTCGTGTTGATTATTACGCCGAACGCATTGCCAAAGGTGGCGTAACGCTTGAGCCGAAGATTACTTTTGAAAAAACGGGTCCAAGTACAGGGATTGTTCATGGAGAAAATGGCGTGGGGCAATTTGTGGCCTTAAAGAGTTTAGAATATGCGATGGATGTTGCCAAAGAATCAGGTGTCGCGGTTGTTGGTGTCCGTCGAATGAGTCATAGTGGGGCCCTTTCTTATTATGTAAAAAAAGCGGCTGAGCAAGATTTAATTGCTATTTCAATGTGTCAATCCGATCCAATGGTTGTACCATTTGGTGGCAAAGAAAACTACTTTGGCACCAATCCGATTGCTTTTGCGGCACCAAGAAAAGTGGGCGATCCGGTCGTTTTTGACATGGCGACAACCGTCCAAGCGTGGGGCAAAATTTTAGATGCTCGTTCTAAAAATAAAGATATTCCAGATACTTGGGCAGTGGATAGTGAAGGGAAACCAACGACCAATCCTCACGATGTACATGGATTATTACCAATTGCTGGACCAAAAGGCTTTGGTTTGATGATGATGGTCGATATTTTGTCGGGGATGTTATTAGGTCTACCTTTTGGCAAAAATGTTTCCTCTATGTATAACGACTTAACTAAAGGACGTGACTTAGGTCAAATTTTCATTTTGATTGATCCAAAACGTTTCACTGATTTAGAGCAATTTAAAGAAAATATCGAGACAATGGTTAGTGATTTACACGCTATTCCTGTAGCAGAAGGCTTTAAACAAGTTTACTATCCAGGAGAGATCAATCAATTAAACTTCGAAAATTATATGGCAAATGGGATTCCAATTGCAACGGCTATTTATGATTATTTAACGAGTGATACGATTCATTTCAATCAATATGGTGGATCAAACGCCTTTGCTGAAAAAGAATAAAAAAAGGAGAACAAGAATTTTCTTGTTCTCCTAACACTCACTGATCTTGTGTCTCTTCAGATAATTCTAATGCTAATCGAATATCTAAACTAGTGACTGAATCGTGAATGTCTTTTCCAAGGAGTTGTGAACACCGTTCGATACGATATTTAACCGTGTTTCGATGGACAAACAATGCTTTAGCCGTCTGAGCTATTTCACATTGAAAGTCTAAATAACATTTGAGTGTTTTCCGTAGTTCGATGAAAGAGTCTTCTGAAGGATACGCCAATTCTTTCAGTGTACTTTCGCAAAAATAGTGAATATCCGTCATATTAATTTTTTCAAATAAGTTTCGCATTCCGCGTGGTTGATAATAAGTGAGTGGTTTCTCGAAATCAATGGTAGCAAGTAGCATTTCATTGTACGCATTTTGTGCTTCAATAAATGATTTAGCTACTTGTTGAATATTATCGTAAATATTCCCAATGCCAAATACTAGTTGAATACCAACAATTTTTTTAAATTCATTGGCGATGGCTAGTAAAATTGTTTCAACGTCATCTAACTTGTGTTGAATCAGTAAGGCGAAATGATTGGTATTTTTGATTTTAAAGAGACTCATATCTTTAATACGAGGATCAAGCGCTTCTTGTAACCACTGAAAAGTAAGTTGACTTTCTTCTTCTTTGTAGCGAATTTTCTCTGAATCGTTACTATGACATGCGATGTACACGATACGATAATGGCGTGCTTTGATTAAACCATAATTTGTTCCTAAATCAAGCCAGTCACGTTCTTTTGTTGAAGAAGATTGTTGATATTCAATCATACGCGTTAAAAAATCAGTTTTTAAGTGTTCCAAGGATTCTTGAATCTTTTGATTTTTGTACAACATGAATGACAAGACCAATTTTGCTTGGTCAATGGCAAAATCAGAAACTGGATAAGGAATCTGTTCAGGATTCAAAATCACCAGATAATGAGGAAAATAGCTATTAATCTCGACAGGATAATACGCTACTTGCAACTTTTTATTTTTGGAATCTTCAATCAATAAAGACGTTGCTTTCTTTTGAGTCAATACAATGTTTTCTTGCGACAATTGTTTGACGTAATAATCTGGCGAAGTGGTAATTTTTGTAAAATGTTTCGAGCAAGCAAGTATCTTTTTATAGGGATTTAATAAGATAACTGGTGCATTGACAAGTTCGCCAAAACTGTCAATGAAACGCTCATAACTGACATCATTTACCAACATATCAGAAAACTGTTTTTGAATATCTAATGCGTAACTGAGTTGTTCTGTTTTGGTATACCGCAAAAAATTTAACAATTGATGCAACAAACTACCTAAAGGAATCGTACTAGGAATTTGGACAATTGGCAGTTTTTTTTGATTGGCATACGCAATGACAGCAGGATCAATGGCTTCGATAAAGCGCCCTACTTTAATTCCTAAACCAGCAGCTTGTTTTTCTTTCAACGAATCGATTAATGTTAAAAGCTCTTGTTGATTCTCTTTATAAATCATCGCCGTTGTTAAGATAAAGGTTTTTTCAGGAATATAGTGCGCAATATCTGGCGTTTCGGTAATCTCGACACTCTCGATTTCACACGTTGCATCTACGGAATTTGTCAATAATGTTAAATTTGTAAAGCGAGGAATCGCTAACAAATCGATTAAGGTTTTCACAACAACATCTCCTTTTGGCTATTATATAAAAAAAGGAGAATAGACTCAATTCATTTTTGTATAAAATGGCTAATTTTAGTCATAAGTTGTGCGGAAGTGATAAGACTATTTTTCAAAAAAAAAGAAAAGGAAGAGATAATATGTTTTCAGAACTAGTAATTCCCCACAGAACCATCATGACACCTGGACCCGTTGAGGCAAACCCTGTTGCACTAAAAGCAATGAGTTCTCGTATTTTAGGACAGTTTGACCCAGCATTTTTGACAATTATGGACAATGTCAAAGAAATGATCAAATTGCCTTTTGGTACCACCAATAAAGAAGCTTTTGCCATTGACGGGACATCTCGTTCTGGTTTAGAAGCCTCTTTGATTGCTTTGATTGAGCCAGGAGACAAAGTGTTGATTCCAGCTTATGGCCGTTTTGCGTATCTATTAGGTGAAATTGCTGAACGCGCAAAAGCGGAAATCATGTATTTAGAAAAAGATTGGACCGCAACATTTGATCAACAAGTGGTGATCGATGCCATTGATGAGTTTCAACCAAAAATTGTGGCGATGATTCATGGTGAAACAGCCAATGGTCAAATGCAACAAATTGATAAAATTGGGCAACATTGTCGGAATAATGATGTGTTCTTCGTTGTAGATATGGTTGCCACATACGGTGGTGTGCCATTACATGTGGATGAGTGGTGTGTCGATATTGCGATTGGTGGGACCCAAAAATGTTTAAGTGTACCAGCAGGGATGTCTTTGGTGACTTACAATGATCGAGTAGAAGCTGTATTGAATTCTCGTTACCAAAAAGAACTAGGTCTAAGTAAAGACGACCGCAATGACAATCATATTTCTAGTAACTATTTAGATTTAAGCCAATTGCAACGTTATTGGAGTTCAGAACGCATTAATCATCACACCGAAGCAACAAGTATGGTTTATGCCTTACATGAAGGATTACGTTCAATTATTAATGAAGGGCTAGAAAATGTTTACGCTCGTCATGCGTTAAATGACAAAGCAATCATTGCAGGAATTCAAGCAATGGGCCTTGGTTTTTATGGTGATTTATCAACAAAAATGCCAACAGTGACACCTGTGATGATTCCTGATGGTGTTGGTGATGGTGAAGCGGTTCGCGAATTATTACTAAATCAATTTGGTGTTGAAATTGCTTCGTCATTTGGTGATTTAAAAGGAAAATTATGGCGTATTGGGAACATGGGGTACAGCAGTCGTCATGAAAATGTCTTACACGTATTAACTGCCTTAGAAGGTGCTTTAACGTATTATGGTGCACCAATTAAGCAAGGTGAAGCAGTCAAAGCAGCGTTAGTAATTTATGAGAATAATTAATTGTAAAGGACTTACTTTACATGTATGGAGGAAAAAGCATGGAAACAAAAAAAGTTAACTCTGGTATGGAATACTGGAAAAAAATAATCATCTTACTTTGTTCAGGATGGGTAACAATTTGGATTTACCGCTCAGCATTAGCGCCAGTATATCCACAAATTAACGATTCATTAGGTGGAGGTATTTCAGATAGCGCCTTAGGATCAATCTCAAGTTTTTACTTTTTAGGCTATGTTATCATGCAGATTCCTGCAGGATTTTTAGTTGATAGAATTGGGAAGAAGCAAGTCTTACTTCCAGGATTTGTATTATTTGGCATTGCAGCATTTTTAATTTCTCAAGCATCAAGTATTGGTATGATTTATGCAGGTAGTTTCTTAGCCGGAATCGGTTGTGGGTCATTCTACGGAGCAGCCTATTCATTAACGTCACAAAATATTCCACAAGCCAAAAGAAGTTTCTCAACAGCCATTGTTAATAGTGGTTCGGCAATCGGTTCAGGTTTTGGTTTGATTCTTTCAAGTTTACTAGTTGTTCAAATGCAAATGCCTTGGCAAACGATGATGTACATTTCAGTTGCATTAATCGTATGTATGTTAATTGCTTTTTCATTGGTTATTCGTGGCAACAAAGACGACGTAGCGTTTATTGAAAAAGCAAAATTAGAAGCCAAAGCAAAAACTGCACCTGAAAAAGTAAAAGAAGACGTATCATTTAAACGTTTATTTGCACCAAGAATGTTGTTCACATACGTGTTGTATTTTGCAACATGTTACGCTTATTATATGACAGTTACGTGGTTACCAAACTTCTTAGGAACAGAACGTGGTTTTAAAGGCGTAGCAATTGGTTTCTCTGCTTCATTAGTTGCCTTTGCATCTATTCCAGGCGCGTTATTATTCAGTCGTTTAGCTGATAAATACATGAACAAGAAAATTCAATTTATCGTGGTGTTAGAATTGTTGGCAGCAGCGATGCTATTAATCACTGTACAAGCAACGAACCAAGTATTCTTATTGATTGCTTTAATCTTATACGGATTCTTAGGGAAATTAGCCGTTGAACCAATTATTATTTCTTGGTTAGGTGAAAATGCACCGAAAGTTGGTGTCGGGACAACATTAGGTGTGTTTAACTTCTTCGGAATGATGTCATCGGTGATTGCTCCTCGTTTAACAGGATCAATTTCTGATATGACGGGTTCAAAAGAAATGGGCTTTTATATTTCAGTCATTTTATTAGTAGTCGGTACAGTTTTATTCTTATTGGCCAATCTAAGAAAAACGAAACAAGCCTAAAATATTATAGTTAAAATAAAATCGAACGATGAGTGAGTTGCGTTTAGCAGATTGACTGTATCGTTCGGTTTTTTCGCTTTTTGGATAAAAAAACCAGAAATTTTTACATTTCCGTCCATTGTAAACGAATTCTTTAAAAGTTAGGATAAAGTCAAGATAAAAAAATGATTGGAGGGAAAAGAGCATAAAAGAAATAGGTGTCTAATCAAACTCCTTTGAAAGTGTTGACTAAAAAAAGAAATAAGGAGAGAGCATGGATCATGTAAAAAAGCAAGGTGTGGTTGTTAGCAACAGTTATTGGATTAAAGTCGTAGCGATTTTCTTTGTTGGTTGGATTTTAATATATGCCACAAGAACTATTTTTAACCCAATCATGGGTGTAGTAGGAGAAGAATTTGGTTTAAGTAATACTCAATTAGGTTTAGCAAACAGTATTTTCTTTCTGACTTATGCAGTTGCCCAGATTCCGTATGTTACCGGCTATTTAGCAGATTCGATTGGTTCCATGCAAGTTGGTTTCTACTTATCTTGTATCTTATTGCTAATCGGTTTAGTCACATTTGCTATTTTAGCAAAAGAAAATGAACCCGTGACAAGATAAAAATCAAAGGTAGTCGAGTTATTCGAAAAAAATAGTGTATACTACTACTAATATTTAAATTGACCATCTTAAATTAAGGTGGTTAATTTGAATGTTAAGATGAACTCTAGAGAGGAGAATTTATGACAAAGAAGGTATCAACGACAACACAAATTGTTATTGCTGTAGCGTTAGGGATTGCCGTTGGGATGATTTTTCCAGCAATTGCAGCGAACTTGAAAATTGTCGGCGATTTGTTTTTACGTTTGATGCAAATGGCTATTCCCGTATTGATTTTAGGACAAATTATTCAAGCAGTTGCAAGTATTGAATCGAAAGAATTAACTAATTTAGGTGGCAGAACCATTTTTGTTTTTGGTTGTTCGTCATTATTAGCAGCGACTTGGGGCATTATTATGGCGGTCATTTTTAATGCTGGAAGTGGGACGAATTTAACTGGGGTAAAAGATGTCACCATTGAAGCGAAAGAAATTTCGTTTTCGGAGACATTTTTAGGTTTTGTTCCAACCAATATTTTTGATTCATTATCGAGTGGCACGATTGTGCAAATCATTGTTTTTGCGTTATTTTTTGGTGTTGCGTTAAATAAATTTATGAGCAAACATCCAGAATCAGGACTTGCGCAAACCATCATTGATTTTAATGAAGTTATTTTGATGATTATTCGTTATGTCATGATTATTGCCCCATTAGGGATTTTTGCATTAATTGCTTCAACGATTAGTAATTTAGGTGCAGAAATTATTTTATCATTACTGTCTTATCTAGGCGTTTATGCGTTAGCAACGTTGTTATTTTTAGGGTTGTGGATTACGTTTATCACGTTTTATGTTCGTGTTAATCCGCTACGTCTAATCAAAAATATGAAAAATATGTCGATCATGGCTTTGGCAACAACGTCATCGGCAATTACGTTACCAACAGCAATGGACGAAACGCATAATAAATTAGGTTTGAGTAATCGCATTACGAATTTAGTTTTGCCTTTAGGGATGTCACTGAACAGCAACGGTTCAGCGATGCACATGGCAATTACCGTTATGACTATTTCACAAATGTATCAAATGGACTTTAATTTACCACAAATGATTTATGTAGCAATTGCGGCAACGATTATTTCGCTAGCCAATGCAGTTGTTCCTGGAGCTGGTCTCGTTTCATTAGCGATTATTGTACCGCAAATGGGCTTGCCGATTGAAAGTATTGCTATTTTTGCAGGGGTCGAATGGTTTGTGGGCATGTTACGAACGATTTTAAATGTAAATTCCGATGTCTATTCAGCAATTGTCGTTGCCAAATCAGTCAATGAAATTGATTACGACGTGTTTAATGGCAAAAAATAAGTGAGTAAGTCAACCAACAGCTAATTTCTGTGATGGAATTAGCTGTTTTTTTCAGTTTCCAAGGAAGGTTCTCTTTTGAGATAGAAGTTATGTTATACTATAAGAGAATCTTTTGGTATCGGTAGAAGATATAACACTGCGATTTTCGTAAAATGTGGTGTATAATGAATGAGATAATAATGAACGTGTTCCTTATTTAACCATAACAATACATACTTATAAGAAGTAGTAAATATAAACAATTGAGAGGTGAAAATTTTGAGTAAAATCAAAATTATTCCCCTTAGTGGTGTCCGTGAGAATGGAAAAAACTTGTACATCGCTGAAGTGGGAGAGGATATTTTTGTGTTAGACTGTGGTCTACGCTATCCAGAAAATGAACTATTAGGAATTGATACGGTGATTCCTGATTTTACGTATTTAGAAGAAAATGCTGATCGTGTAGCAGGGGTCTTTTTGACACATGGCCATGCAGATGCGATTGGTGCATTACCGTACTTTTTAGAAAAAATTCAAGTGCCAGTTTTTGGGACAAAATTAACGATTGAATTAGCAAAATTAACTGTTCAACGTTACGAACCAACGAAAAAGTTTAAAGAATTCCATGTCATTGATGTGCATTCAGAAATTGATTTTGGTTCGGCAACAGTTAGTTTCTTTCCAACGACACATTCCATTCCAGACTCTGTCGGTATTAGTTTAAAGACACCGGCTGGTAATATTGTCTATACGGGAGATTTCAAATTTGACCAAGCAGCAGTACCGATGTATCAAACGGATTTTGCCCGTTTAGCTGAAATTGGCAAAGAAGGCGTCTTAGCTTTATTAAGCACGTCAAGTAATGCAGAAAATCCTGCAACAGTTGCGTCTGAAGCACAAATCGCTGATGAAGTGTATGACACGATTCGTTATTGGGAAGGTCGGATTATTGTTGCCTGTGTAGCAAGCAACTTACAACGCGTTCAACAAGTGATGAATGCTGCGCATCGTTCAGGACGTAAAGTCGCTTTGACAGGACAAGACTTTGGCAAAATTATTCGCACGGCGATGAAATTAGGCAAATTGGAAATTCCTGATGAAGATATTTTAATTACACAAAAAGAAATGAAAAACTATGATGACGATCAACTAGTTATTTTAGAAACAGGACGTATGGGTGAACCAATCAAAGCCTTGCAACGAATGGCCAGTGGTGCGCATCGTACGCTACGCATTAAAGAAGGCGATTTGGTTTATATCACAACGACACCAACGATTGCGATGGAAACTTTTGTGGCGAAAACAGAAGACATTATCTATCGTGCGGGGGGAACTGTGAAAAATATCTCTGATAACTTACGCGTCTCTGGACATGCTAGTCCGAACGATTTACAGTTGATGTTGAACTTAATGAAACCTAAATACTTTATTCCAATTCAAGGAGAATACCGCTTGCTGGCGGCACATGCGAATTTAGCACAAGAAGTTGGCTTGCCATTGAATCGTATTTTTATCACGGCACGTGGAGATGTTCTAGAATATGACAAAGGTGAACTAACAACTGCTGGTTCCGTCCCAGCCGATAATGTGATGGTTGATGGGATAGGTGTTGGTGACATTGGTAATATTGTCTTAAAAGATCGTAAAGTATTATCAGAAGACGGGATTTTTGTGGCGGTAGTCACGATTAATCGTCGTGAAAAACGCATTGTTTCAAAACCACAAATTACGTCTCGAGGATTTGTCTATGTAAAAGCTAGTCGTGACCTGATTCGTGAAGGTGGCGAAATGGTTGAACAAATTGTTGAGAAACATCTCCATGAAGATGATTTTGAATGGAGCAAATTAAAACAAGATATTCGTGACCAATTAAGTCGTTACCTATTTGAACAGACCAAACGTCGCCCAGTGATTTTGCCAGTTATTATGGAAGCAAGTCAACGCAATAGAAGAAGATAAGTCGTCCTTTTTAAACGTTAACAGGGGCTACTCGAAAAGATGAAAATACCCGATGAAATCAATGTGTGAAAACAGATTTCATCAGGTATTTTCTTATATAAAGATGTTTGTCGGTAGTCAAAGCGTGAACAATTCGCTTAATAACGCGATAATTAAAACGAGAGCAATAAAAATAATCGGACTTAAACTAATAAACAATGAAACAATATCGATTTTTTGTTGATATTTTTGATATGTTCCAATGGCACTTGTAGATAATAATAATGAAAGAATAATCGTGATCGGCGTACCTAATTCCATATCTGTCAAAAAAACGCGAGTGGGTGGAAGCCATACCATCAAGAAAACTGCTAGAGCACCAATAACATTCACCATAGATAGTTTTTTCATATGATCACTCCTAGCTTTAAATAAAACGATATTTTTAAAGCGCTTTCTTTTATTATACCATAATTTGAAAGTACACGAAGTTTTGTACGTGTTATCAGAGTGGATGCTCAGTCATTAATTCTTCTCGCAATATACCGTATTTAATGGAATCGTAGTATTGGTTGCCAGACCAAGTTGTAAATCTTCTTCATTTAGTTTTTTAACTAAATACTATTTTTCATGCGAATCAGTTCTTTCTAAATTAATAAAAGGTTACGATTCCCTATGAGGTAGTTGTACTTTTTATTTGTTAGATGAAGGAAACCACCAATAGATAATCGTGTTATTTTTCACATACAATAGTGGCACAAAGTAGTGTGCCAAACCTCTATATAGAAAGAATTGAAAACCCTACCAAAGTGACTTACACTAAGTGTGTAAAGAAAAATAATTTATTTATTGAGAGGAGAGAAATGACATGGCGGCAGAGAAAAAAGGATTGAAAGCCAAAGTTCAACGTTTTGGTAGTTATTTAAGTGGCATGGTTATGCCGAACATTGGTGCCTTTATTGCATGGGGTGTTCTTACAGCATTATTTATTGGAACAGGTTGGTGGCCAAACGAACAATTAGCAACAATGGTTGATCCAATGATTAAGTATTTATTGCCATTATTAATCGGTTATACAGGCGGAAGCATGGTTCATGGACAACGAGGAGCCGTTGTCGGAGCAATCGCAACAATGGGGGTTATTGTCGGATCGGAAGTACCAATGTTTATCGGCGCTATGATTATGGGGCCAATCGGTGGTTGGTGTGTGAAAAAATTTGATGATTTATTCTCAGATAAAATTCGCGCTGGCTTTGAAATGTTGGTCAATAATTTTTCAGCAGGTTTGATTGGTTTTGCCTTAGCTATTTTAGGCTTTTACGGTATTGGACCAGTTGTTAGTTCATTAACAACTATGATGGGAAATGGTGTAGAAGCTATCGTTAATGCGAACTTGTTACCATTAGCAAATATCTTCATTGAGCCAGCTAAAATTCTATTCTTAAACAATGCGATTAACCATGGTATCTTAACTCCGTTAGGAACAGAGCAATCGCTTGAAACAGGAAAATCAATTCTATTCTTATTAGAAGCGAATCCTGGTCCAGGTTTAGGTATATTGTTAGCGTATACACTATTTGGTAAAGGTTCAGCAAGATCTTCAGCACCAGGTGCGGTAATTATCCAATTCTTTGGTGGTATTCACGAAATTTATTTCCCATATGTGATGATGAAACCTTTATTATTCTTAGCTGTAATCGGTGGTGGGGTTTCAGGAACATTTATGTTCCAATTGTTAAACGCTGGTTTACAAGCAGCTGCTTCACCAGGATCAATTATTGCAATCTTAGGAATGGCACCTAGAGGCGGGCATTTACCAGTCATTGCCGGGGTAGTAGTTGCAGCGGTAGTATCCTTCTTAATTTCAATGATTATCTTGAAAGCAGATCGTTCAACAGATGATGAATTTGAAGCAACGCAAGCAGCAGTTGCCTCAGCTAAAGCTGAAAGCAAAGGTCAAGCAGTCATTGTTGAAGAAACAGTTGTTGCACCAACTGCTGATAAGAAAATTGATAAGATTATCTTCGCTTGTGATGCCGGTATGGGATCAAGTGCGATGGGAGCTTCAGTTTTACGAAACATGATTAAAAAAGCTGGGGTCGATGTTCCTGTAAGTAATTCAGCAATTAATAATCTAAAAGATGAACCAAATACGTTAATCGTAACGCAAGTTGAATTGTATGAACGTGCGAAACAAAAAGCACCTTCTTCAGACTTTGTGACAGTTGAAAACTTCATGAATAGTCCACGTTACGAAGAAGTGGTTAATCGAATGAAAGAACAGTAATTATCATAGCTAGCTGCTCGCTCGCTACTTGATTGAAAATGGGGCGAAAAGCAGGGAGACAACTCGCTGCTTTTCGCTGTTTTTAGAGGAGGTGAATAACTTGTATTTCTCGAATCGGGAAAAACAAATCTTAAAGCTATTAGTTGAATATACAGAGGGGATCACTCCTCAAGAATTGCAAGATATGTTGCAAATTAGCAAACGGACGTTGTATCGCGAAATATCTAGTATTGAAAAAAGCTTGAAACCGATGGAAGTTCAAGTTGTGAAGCCACGTGGCAAAGGCTACCGTTTAATTGGTGAAACGGAAAAGTTAACGGAGATTAAACAATTGGTGCAAGACGATGAAAAAGTGCCATTAGATAATATTCATCGTCAAAGTGCGTTAGTCTCTAGTCTTCTTTTAGCAGATGAGGAACAAACGATTGAAGGATTGGCCATTGATTTTGAAGTTAGCGCAAGTACGATTCATGCGGATTTACAAGTGGTAGAAGAAAGCTTGCATGAATATTCTTTGACCTTGGAGCGCCGTAAAGCAAGAGGAATTATCATTACAGGAGGCGAATACGAACGCCGACAGATTCTAGGGAATACCATTTATAGCGGGGTAAGTGAATATGAATTTTTTCATTATTTATCGTTACTTACAGCCACGACATCCGAGCAATTAACAACGAACTTTTTCTTGAATTTAATTACGCCACAAGCGTTTTACATTGCGAAGACTGTGATTTTGGAGAAACGTAATGAATTATTTTTAGAAGTGACAGACAATCAAGTGCAACAAGTTGTAACGATTTTAGCATTATCAATTGATCGAGTACAAACGAATCATGTATTAACACCACCAATTGACCAAAGTCAATTATCGGCTGAAATCTATGCGTTAGCAGAACAAATTATGGCAAATGTGGAAGAACACGGCTTACAGATGCCAAAAGAAGAACATGTTTTCTTTGCTCGTCAATTGGAAGGTGTGAATTATAAGAAACCGCAAAATATCTTTTTAGAAAGTTTTGATGTGGAGTTGTCGTATCAAGTTCGCGAAGTGATTCGCTTTGTTTCGGAGATGACGCAGATTGATTTCCGAGCCGATGACACGTTGTATTATGACTTATTGACACACTTATCTGCAGCTTTTAAACGAATGGATAATTTAGTGCAACTAGCAAACAATCCGTTACTAGACAAAGTCATGGTGCAATACGACGACCTGACGCGGGCCATTCAATTGGCACTTGCGAAACAATTTCCTAAAGAACATTTTTCCAATGATGAACTGGCCTATATCGTGATTCACTTTGCAGCATCACTTGAACGTAATCCAACTAAAAAGGCGATTTCAACCCTAGTTTTATGTTCCAGTGGTATTGGGACAGCCAAAATTTTAGAAAGTCGCTTGCGGAAATACATTCCGGAAATCGACCATATTCAAGTGATTAAAATTTCGCAAATGAGTCATGTCAATTACAAAGAATTTGATTTGATTTTATCGACTATTTTCTTACCCGACTTTACCTTGCCTTATAAATTGATTTCACCGTTGTTACTGGATGATGAGATTCAAAAAATTAAACAAGAAATTCGTGAAAAACGTTTTGAGTCAAAAAGCGCCCAACCAACGATTGTCTCGAAAGAATCGGAAGGCTCTTTTGATCATGTGTATGAAATTATGAAAGTCGGTAACGATTTATTGACCCAATTTGATATTAAAACGGTGCAAACAGATAAAACGTTAGAAGCAACGATTCAACAGATGATAGATGAATTAGAAGGAGTTATCGTTGAAGATGCCCAAAAGGTCTGTGAGCGCGTACTAAATCGACATCAAACAGCACCAATCGGTATCCCAGGAACGAATTTGGCCTTGTTTCATAGCGCGAATCCGTATGTCAAAGGCCCTTATTTTAGCATATTTGATTTGACTTCACCGATTCCTGTATTAGGCATGGATCGTAAACCAATGGCATTGACCCGAGTGCTATTAATGTTAGCACCAGAACCTATGACCCCTGCAGAAGAAAAACTACTAGGGTTGATTAGTGCTTCGATTATCGAAAGCGATTTGAATATGGATATTTATCAACATGAAACCAAAGAAATTATTTATGAATTAATTAGTTCTCTTTTTGTCAATGAAATAAGAGAGATAGAGGAGGAAAAATAATGCAATTAGAAAAAGACATGATTTTATTAAATAAGGAATTCGCAACAAAAGAGGAAGCGATTCGTGAAAGTGGGCGCTTGTTAGTAGAAGCCGGTTGTGTCGATGACGCGTATGTCGATGCGATGATTGACCGCAACAATTTAGTATCAACGTATATGGGAAATTTTATTGCCATTCCGCATGGTACCGATGAAGCGAAAAAATACGTGAAAAAAAGCGGGATTTCAATTATTCAAGTCCCTCAAGGTGTTGATTTTAGCACTGATTCTGATGAAGAAAAATTAGCGATGGTCGTCTTTGGAATTGCTGGTGTGGACAACGAGCATTTAGATATTTTACAAAAAATTGCGATTTTCTGTTCAGATGTGGATAACGTGGTGAAATTAGTGAGTGCTTCTTCTATTGAAGAAATTATTTCCTTACTTGAGGAGGTTGAATAGGATGAAAGCAGTTCACTTTGGCGCCGGGAATATTGGACGTGGTTTTATCGGAGAAATTTTGTTTAACAATGGTTTTTCCATTGATTTTGTTGATATTAACGCAACGATTATTGATGCGTTAAGACAGAGAAAAGCTTATGAAATTGAATTGGCAAGTGAAGCCAAAGAACGGATTGCGGTCACAAACGTGAATGGATTGAATAACCAAACAGAACCAGAAACCGTGATTGATGCGATTGCCCAGGCTGATATTGTAACGACAGCGATTGGGCCCAATATTTTACCATTTATTGCGGAATTGATTGCCAAAGGAATTCAAAAACGTCATGAAGCAAAAACAACGACACCGCTTGATGTGATTGCGTGTGAAAATATGATTGGCGGCAGTCAATTCTTATTTTCAAAAGTAAAAGAATTTTTAAGTGAAGAAGATCTCGTTTATGTCGAAGAATTGGTTGGTTTTCCTAATGCAGCAGTTGACCGTATTGTACCGATTCAACATCATGAGGACCCTTTGTTTGTTTCTGTTGAACCGTTTAGTGAATGGGTTGTTGATGCCACTCAGCGTAAAAATCAAGAATTGCAATTGGACGGTGTATTGTACGTTGAAGATTTAGAACCCTATATCGAACGTAAGCTGTTTTCTGTTAATACAGGTCACGCAACCACAGCGTATACGGGAAGTTTCTATGGTTATCAAACAATTGGCGAGGCAATTGCTGATGAACGTGTGTTGATGCAATTAAAAAATGTCTTGCAAGAGACCGGTGATTTATTAATTGAAAAGTGGGGATTTGATCGCCAAACGCATGAAAAATATGCAGAAAAAATCATTCATCGTTTTGAAAATCCGTATATTTCGGATGATATTGCTCGCGTTGCGCGTACGCCAATTCGTAAACTTGGGTTTGATGAACGTTTCATTCGTCCAATTCGTGAAGCCAAAGAACGTCAACTGTCCTATGTTTATTTATTAGAAGTTGTAGCGATGATTTTAAATTATCGTGACCCAGAAGACCAAGAGAGCGTGGAATTAGCTCAATTATTAGCAGAAAAACCTTTACGTGAAGTCATTCAAACAGTGACGAAATTAGAAGATGACGCGTTAATCGACGAAATTGAAGCAGCCTATACTAAAAATAAATAGATTTTTAACAGAAGGATTCTTGCTTTTACAATAAAAGGGTGGTAAAATTGGCATATACCAAAAAGAATTGTAAGGGAGAGTTTTTCATGAATGTTATTCGTGTAAAAAATGCGGACGAAGGCGGAAAAAAAGCGTTTGAAATTATTAAAGAAGGTATCGAAAATGGCGCGGAAGTTTTCGGATTAGCAACAGGAAGCACACCAGAAACAATGTACAGCTACATGATTGCAAGTGATTTAGATTTTTCAGATAAAGTATCTATTAACTTAGATGAGTATGTTGGCTTAAGTGGTGAAGATGATCAAAGCTACCGTTATTTTATGAATAAACACCTATTCAATGAAAAACCATTCAAAGAAACGTTTGTACCAAACGGCAAAGCCGAAGACTTAGAAGCTGAGTGCAAACATTATGATACAATTATTGCTGAGCATCCAATTGATATCCAAGTATTGGGAATCGGTCAAAATGGACATATCGGTTTTAACGAACCAGGAACACCATTTGACGCAACAACACAAGTCGTAGAATTAACAGAATCAACAATCAACGCAAACAAACGTTACTTTGAAAAAGTGGAAGACGTACCAACACGTGCATTATCAATGGGTATCGGTTCAATCATGAAGAGTAAAAAAATCATTTTAATGGCATTCGGCGAAGCAAAAGCAGATGCAGTGAAAGGCATGATTGATGGGGAAGTAACCACAGATCTTCCTGCAAGTGTTTTACAAAACCATGAGGACGTTGTTGTTATTATCGACGAAGCAGCAGCAAGCAAGTTATAAAAATAGTTACCAAAATCCTTAGGCAAACAGTTGTCTAAGGATTTTTTTCTGTTTTTTTTTTAGAGTTCTTGTTTATTTTATCTGTTATTATCTGTTACAATATAAGTGTTATACTGTATTATCTTTTATTTGAATGAATCTTGAGAGAAAATCGAGGTAACTATGCGTAACAAAGCGGATTTTGTTGGAATAAAAGTGAAAGATACAGACGAGACAGAGTGCGTGAGCATAAAAATAAAATGATGGCTATTATGTGAAAAGATAACCGCTTCAAATAATGAACAGTCGAGGTGTAAAAAATGGCAACAAAACATGATTTGATTTTGGCACATATTGAAAGTTTACCTGTTGGCGAAAGGATTTCGGTTCGAGGAATTGCCAAAGAGTTAGAAGTCAGCGAAGGAACAGCCTACCGTGCAATCAAAGATGCCGAAAATATTGGATTGGTTTCTACTATACAGCGTGTCGGAACCATTCGTATTGAACGAAAATTAAAAAAACATATTGAAAAACTGACCTTTAGTGAAGTGGTACGAATTATTGAAGGTGATGTCTTAGGTGGTTCAGCGGGCTTAGATAAAGACTTGAACCGCTTTGTCATTGGCGCAATGAAAGAAAATGCGATGGAACGCTATATCACACCAGGTTCGTTAATGATTGTCGGGAACCGTGAAAATGTACAAGAACTAGCTCTTAAACAAGGGGCAGCTGTATTAATTACGGGTGGATTTGATACAACAGCCGAAATTCAACAATTAGCCGATGACTTAGAATTACCAATTTTACGTACCACATATGATACCTTTACCGTTGCGACAATGATTAACCGTGCGTTGAGCGATCAATTAATTAAAAAAGATATTTTGTTGGTCAGTGACATTTATATGCCACTTGATAAAACCAAATATTTAACGATTACCGATACAGTCAAAGATTACAAACGGCTATCAGAAGAAACGCATCATTCACGTTATCCTGTCGTCAATCGCAATATGCGAGTGGTAGGAATTGTTACTGCTAAGGACGTCTTTGAAAAATCAAGTACACAATTAATTGAACGTGTGATGACCAAAGATCCACGAATGGTGAAAAAAGAAATGAGTGTCGCTTCGGTTAGTCACCAAATGATTTGGGATGGGCTAGAAGTCATGCCTGTCGTTGCCGATGATTTGTCTTTAATCGGGATTGTGACACGTCAAGACGTGATGAAAGCAATGCAATTAGTGCAACGTCAACCGCAAGTTTCAGATACTATTTCTGATCAAATTACCGACCAAGTTCGGATTATTGAACAAGATTTTGAAGGTCATAAATTAGAGCAACCGCAATTTAGTTTTACCGTTTCTCCGCAAATGGTCGATGAATTAGGAACGATTTCGTTTGGTGCGTTAAACGAAGTCATTGCAAATGCGACTAAGCGGACAATGATTGCCAATCAACGACGTAATACTTGGATTGAGCAAGTCAATCTGTATTACTTCCGTTTAATTCAATTGGAAAGTGAAATTATTTTACAACCCAAAATTTTAGAATTAGGGCGACGTTCTGCAAAATTAGACATTGAAATTTTTATCGAAAATTCATTGGTCGGCAAAGCCATTGTCGTCTGCCAAGTAATGGAACGTCCATAAGAAAGACTAACTATATAAAGTCAAGTGAAAATAAATAAAATCTTCTGATTGAAAAATAACGAATAAGTGCATCACAAATAAACCTCAGAAAGATTATTTTTTTCACTACTGACGAATTTCATACGGTTCATTCTTTGTTAGAATGGCATGAATAATATAGCATAGCTTTCTTGAAACAGCGCCAATCGCTGTAAGATGGTGTTTTCCTTCTGCTCGTTTCTTATCATAAAAGGCTTTGAAAACTGGATCACATCTGGACGCAATGAGTGCCGCTTGAAACAGTGCTTTTCTTAAGTAGGGAGAGCCACGTTTACTCATCACGTTGTGAGTGGCTTCATATTCACCAGATTTTGAGACAGACGCATCGATTCCTGCGTAAGCTACTAGTTTTTTAGGCGTAGAAAATTTCTGAATATCGCCAATTTCACCTAAAATCGTCGCACCAAGGACAGTTCCAATACCAGGAACGGTTTCTATGACCGAATGAAGAGAAGCCATTAATTGTGCAATTTCTTCTTCTGTTCGTTTAATTTGTTCTTCTAAAAAGCTGAGTTGATCAATCATAGAACGTAATTGAAAAACAAAGGCATCTTGAGCAAAACGAACACCAAAAGAATGAGCGGCGGCTGTTTTCAGTGCCTCTGCCTTGCTTTGTCCAACACGACTTCGACTCGCTACACGGAGTGTTTCAGCTAATGTTTCGGCAGAAACTTGATTGAATTCATCAGGAGACGAAAACTCAGATAGGACGGCTTTGGAGGCCTTACCAAAAATGCCAACTTTTGAAAACACCTTTTCGTACTCAGGAAAGATTTGGTCTAGTATGGCAATGACTTTTCGTTTAAAGTCGCCAGCTGTGCCAACAAGATATGAACGATAACGAGTCAATTGACGTAAGGAGAACATGGTTTCGTCCGCTAAAGCTGTTTCGTTGAATGAACCGTAGCGAATTAAGTCAGCAATTAATACTGAGTCGATACTATCATTTTTTCGTTTACGAATTTCAGTTCCTTTTCTCCAGCCATCTGTTTGAATGGGATTGATGACGTGAACAAGAAACTGTTGTTCATCAAGAAATGAGAAAAGGGCTAACCAATAGTGACCGGTGGCTTCCATACCAACAAGAAAGTCCTCTGTGGAATCAGAGAAAGAAGTAAGTCGTTCTAAAAGAGCGTGAGTACCGTCCAAAGAATTCACAAAAGAGAAACCTTTAAGTAGGACTTTTCCTTCGTCATTCATGACGGAAGCGACGTGTGTTCGTTTGCCAATATCAATACCTAGATAAAACATAAGCACACCTTCTTTACAAAATTTGGATTGATTACCACTCAACTGAAAAGCGTCACTACCTTGTTCTAGATACGGAGTAAGGCATTTGCCTTCAACATCTAACTCATTCGTAAACAGCTTAACAGAGAGAGGGATTAGTCTTTCGATTACGAGTTTGAAAACTCAAGGAAGAAACAATCTACCTCTCAATCCATTAAGTATATTTTCTCAAATAATTGAGTAAATACCAAATAAAAAATAACAAAAGGTTCCTAAGGTTCTCCTCTAAAAATCGGAAGATTAAAACCTTAAATATAATATACAAGGAAGTGCGTTATGAGTGTACAAACTGAAATTTTAAATGAAATCAAACAATACGACACGATTATTATCCATCGTCACCAACGTCCTGATCCAGATGCCTTAGGTTCCCAAGTCGGTCTAGCTGAGATTCTCCGTAAAAGTTTTCCCGACAAAAAGGTGTATCAAGTTGGTGGTGCCGTTGAAGGGTTAGACTACTTAGCGACAATGCAAGAAATTCCCGAAGAAACGTACCAAGGTGCCTTAGTAATTGTGACTGATACTGCAAATGCGCCCCGCATTAGTGATTCACGTTATGATTTAGGTGATAAATTAATTAAAATCGATCATCACCCGAATGATGAACCTTATGGCGATTTGGTTTGGGTAAATACCAATGCGAGCAGTTGTAGTGAAATGATTGCTGATTTTTGGCAATTATTTCCAGATGACTTAGTGATGCATGAAGAAGCTGCGCGTTTGCTATATGGAGGAATTGTTGGAGATACGGGTAGATTTTTATACCCAGCGACCTCTGCGCATACCTTAGCCATCGCTTCAAAATTATTGGCATATGGTTTTGATGCAGCTAAATTAAATCGTCAATTAGAACAAGTGTCACGAAATGTGGCGCGACTTTCGGGTTATGTCTATCAAAATTTGGAAATTGATGAAAATGGTGCGGGACGTATTATCTTTACCAAAGAACTGATGGCAGAGTTTGCTGTCACCGATGCCGAAACATCAGGCATTGTTCCCTTACCTGGTGTGATTGAAGATGTATTAGCTTGGGGGATTTTTGTGGAACAACCAGAAGGCTATTATCGCGTGCGTTTACGTTCAAAAGGCCCTGTGATTAATG
This sequence comes from Enterococcus saccharolyticus subsp. saccharolyticus, assembly GCF_029023825.1. Classification (NCBI taxonomy): domain Bacteria; kingdom Bacillati; phylum Bacillota; class Bacilli; order Lactobacillales; family Enterococcaceae; genus Enterococcus; species Enterococcus saccharolyticus. The sequence goes on from NZ_CP118957.1 coordinate 536,034, forward strand.
AATTAGCGAAGCAACACCATGGGGGCGGGCATCCTTTAGCGAGTGGTGCGAATGCGTATAGCTTAGATGAAGCACAAGAAATGTACGCAGAAATTCAACGTTTATGTCGTGAATTTGTCGAAAATCAATAAAAAACAACGAGAGGAGAAAGAATTCCTCTCGTTTAGCCAATCACTTATGTTTGCTCTTACAACGCTATCACAATCAGCAATATGCCGTTTTAGATGATGAGATTGTCGAAATGGTGAAACGGAAATATCCGGAAAGCTATGAAGTTGCGAAAAAAAATTCGTGTGCTACTGATTAAGAATTACCAAGTATCAACAACAAGTGAAGAATTAGGCTACCTTGCGATTCATATTGAACGCTTGCGAATAGCCAAACAAATGGAGGAATAAAAATGAAAGCATATATGCAACGTATGGGGCGTTCGTTAATGTTACCAGTAGCTGTGTTACCAGCAGCCGCAATTTTAATGGGGATTGCTAACTGGGTCGGCAATGGAGATCCAAATGTCAATGTATTTACAATCTTTATGTTTAATGCGGGTGATGCAATTTTAAGTCACTTAGCAGTTTTATTTGCAGTCGGTTTAGCTTTAGGGATGTCTAAAGATAAAGATGGTTCGGCAGCTTTAGCCGGTTTAGTTGCTTATTTAGTACCAGAAAAGCTATTATCACCAGCATCTATTCAAACGATTCAAGGGTTAGATGATGTGAGTGCAGTTGCAGCAGCATTTACTAAGACCCAAAATAACGTATTAATCGGAATTATCGCTGGTTTGGTTGCAGCAGCAATGTACAATCGTTTCAGCGATGTGAAATTACCAATGGCGTTATCTTTCTTTAGTGGTAAACGTCTTGTACCAATTATGTCAGCTGTTTCAATGGTTGTGGCTTCTGCCATTTTATATTTTGCTTGGCCAGTCATTTATAATGTATTAGTCACGTTTGGTACAGGTATTTCTAGCTTAGGCTTTGTAGGAGCTGGTTTATACGGCTTCTTTAACCGTTTGTTAATTCCAACTGGGTTACACCACGCATTAAACTCTGTATTCTGGTTTGACGTAGCTGGTATTAACGATATTGGGAACTTCTTAGGTGGTCAAAAAGCATTAGATTCTGGTTTAGCAGTAGTTGGTAAAACAGGCATGTACCAAGCTGGTTTCTTCCCAGTTATGATGTTTGGCTTACCAGCAGGTGCGTTTGCAATGTACCGTGCAGCTCGTCCAGAAAAGAAAAAAGTAACAGCATCATTAATGATGGCAGCTGGTTTTGCGGCATTCTTTACAGGCGTGACTGAACCATTAGAATTTTCATTTATGTTTGTTGCATGGCCGTTATATGTATTACATGCTGTATTTACTGGTTTATCTTTAGCAATCAGTGCATTCTTCCAATGGACAGCCGGTTTTGCTTTTAGTGCTGGTTTTGTGGATTATTTCTTAGCATTGAAAAATCCAGTAGCAAACCAACCATTAATGTTAGTTGTTCAAGGACTTGTCTTTGCAGCAATCTATTACTTTGGTTTTACATTTGCGATTAAGAAATTCAACTTGATGACACCTGGTCGTGAAGAAGGTATCGATGAAGTAACTGAAGATGTAGCCTCTTCATCAGAAGGGAAACATGCGGTGATGGCACAACGTATTTATGCTGGTTTAGGCGGTAGTGAAAACGTGACAGCGATTGATAACTGTACAACACGTTTACGTCTACAAGTGAAAGATACAGATACTGTGGATCAAGCGAAAATTAAAGCAACAGGTGTTCCAGGAATTAATGTGATTGATAAAAAGAATATTCAAGTAATTGTGGGAACAGAAGTACAATTTGTTGCTGATGAAATGTCTCGTATTCATACAGGGGCACCAAAAGCGACAGCAGTCGTTGAAGAAGTGAAAGAAGTGATTGTGACTGGTCCTCAAACACATGTTGTCTACGCTGTAGCAAATGGACAAGTTGTGCCAATTACCGATGTCTCAGATAAAGTATTTTCTCAAAAAATGATGGGTGATGGTTTTGCAGTGTTGCCAACAACTGGTGAAATTTTTACGCCTGTTGCAGGGACAATTTTAAATATCTTCCCAACAAAACATGCGATGGGTATCCAAACGACATCTGGTGTGGAAGTACTCCTACACATGGGGATTGATACAGTTAGCTTAAAAGGAGAACCTTTTGAATTATATGTGGAAGACGGTCAACAAGTTGCACGTGGACAATTAATCGCTAAAGTAGATTTAGAGATGATCCAAGCTGCAGGTCGTCATACAGATATGATTGTGGTCTTCACAAATCCAGATAACATTGCGTCTCTAACAATCGAAGCAGGAATCAATGAAGCAAATGCGATCATTGGATCGGTTGAAAGTAAATAAATTGAAAAAATCATCGAGCTTGTTGCTCGGTGGTTTTTTTTAGGGACGAGAAGTGGTAAAATAAAAAGGAGGTGGGCAAATGATTCATCCAGAAAAACAAGCGATAAAAAATCGAATCAAACGAATGGTTAAGTGGAGTCGCTATGTGATGGTAGGTATGTTTTTGGGACTAACTGGTTTGGCGATAATCACAGGCAATTATTGGCTGATTTTCATCGGGATTGTAGGTGTCAGCCTAACGAGTGTGTATTTTCGTAAATTAACCCAAGCAGTCAAAGAAATAGCAGTCACTGATGATGATTGTAACTAAAAAGGCGACTATCAATGTCCACTGGAAAGATAGTCGCCTTTTAGTTTTTTAATGGGATGTTAGTAATTCTTGATTATAAAAATTACTTTTTTTGGCAAGTTCTAAATGAACTTTTTTAAAGCCATCACGTTCAATCAAGGTAGGGACAGTCGAAGTTAAATCCGTTCCTAGACCTAAACGATGGTTGGGAATATCCATGCCGATACTAGCTAAAATAGTTGGAAAATAATCAAACGGGGCAAACGCACGTTTGGTTGTTTTGACCGATGTGGCACCATTTAAAATTAAATTGAATGTGGAACGCTGATAATCTTTAGGAAACTGATCAAAATAGGCTTTATCCATACTTAGATGATCGCCAGTCAATACAATGGTTGTATCTTTGTAAAACGGTTGTTTCTGCATCCAGCGAACAAAATCAGTCACTTGTTTTTGGGAATGAGCAACCACATTTGCATATTGGTTTTCGTACTTAGTCGGTGTGTGTGGATCAACATACCCATCTGGAAAATGAGTATCCATCGTTTGCAGTGTTAAGGCAAACGGCTGATCAGACCCAGATAAGCGTGTCAATTCTTCTTTGGCAAATTGAAATAATTTTTGATCTTCAAATCCCCACCAAGTGTAATACTCTTCAGGAATCCGTTGCGTTTCTTTTGCCCTTTGATAGTCAAGAATTTGTGTATTGCCGTGTGTTTGGTAATACGTAGACATACCACTAAAGTCTGCCGGAGAACCGACAATTAACAGTTGGTTATAGTCAGCTGTTGTTAAGATATCGCTCATTGTGGTGGCACCAGGCAGAAAATAATCTTTTTTTCCATAGGCATTGGCATCTGTTGCGATTTTGATGGGTAAACCTGCTGTCATGTTTACAATCGAAGCCATGGTCCAACTAGAACCATATGTTTGGTAAGGACCACCAAAAGGCTTGTTTTCAGAAAAATGGATACCTTCTTGAGCCAAAGTTGTTAAATCAGGCAAGAGGTTATGCTCTGAGTTTCCGCCCAAAGAGGCATCTAAATAAGAATTTTCCATTGATTCTAAATAGATATGCACCAAATTCCGTTTTTCTTTGGGAAAAGTGAGTGCAACAGAATCCGGTGCGACATAGTTGTCTTCAATATAAGATGATTTCGAAGTTAACGAATGGATGACTTCATCTAATCGTAAGGTTGAAATCGCATAAATACTTGAAATAAATAATAAAAATGCAGCAATTACGCCACCAATTTTACGAATACGACCATTTGGTAAAGGTGTGCGATATTTGTTTACAACATGGACAGGTGCCCATAAAAACGTTAGAAATACGACAGCCCCTGTGACATATAACAAAATTTGTGTATCGACGACATCAATTAAAAGATCATGTGCTGCGCCACTGACAGGTGACGTAAAATTGAACATAAATTGTTCCGAAGCAATAGAACCAAAGAAATGATGGAACCAATCCGTACCAATCAATAAGAACCATCCGATTAAAAACATCACGGAATCGGCTATTAACCACCGACGTTCGGATTTCGTACGTGGTTTTTTACATTCTTTTAAGTGTGCCGAATGATGAATTTGGTATTTCATAAATAGGAAACCTAAAGCGATGACCATTGCAAACAAGACATATTTCACACTATAGGTCATGGTGTAGGTCGCATTTAGAAATAAATGGTCTTTTTGTAAGACAAAACGTAATAAAAAAAGTGAAAATAAATTAATAAATACAGTATTTTGTAAAAAAATGAATGTCTTATTTTTTCCGTGTAGCGTACTTGAACAACGTAATTCTGCGAGTGTTGCAAAAGTTCCTACAAGCAGAAAATTGATGAACATCATGGTGGTGTAGATCCTTTCTAAAATGAATTGCGTGCATGATTTTTTATCAAACTGACCCCGATTATATCAAGTTTTTACTTTTTGTACAGTCTTTCTTTGAAAAATGAGAAAAAAGTAAGAACTTTCAAGAAAAAGAGAACGCACCGTTTATTGATAGCGGTTTCTATGTGTGGTATATTGGAATGAAATGAGTAATGAAAGTGAGGAATCGATGTGAAAAAATTATTGTTTCGTGCTGATGATTTAGGTTATTCAGAAGGAGTCAACTATGGCATCGAGAAATCGGTTAAAGCGGGATTGATTCGTAGTGTCGGCGTGATGATGAACATGCCTGCGACAGAGCATGGGATTGCGCTATTGCAAGAATCTGATATCGCATTTGGCCAACATACGAATATTTGTATCGGTCGTCCGTTGTCTGATCCTAAAACAATCCCTTCTTTAGTGGATGAATCTGGTCAGTTCAAATCGTCGAAAGTTTACCGTCAAGCACAGGAAGACTTTGTTGTTTTTGATGAAGCGTTAATTGAGATTAATGCGCAATATCAACAATTTTTGTCTTACTTTCAGCGAAAACCAGATTATTTTGAAGGACATGCGATTGCAAGTGCAACTTTTTTTAAAGCATTAGAACATTTTGCTGCTACACATGGATTAACGTATTCAGGATTACCAGCGGGTGCAGAACCCAATGCATTAAAGGCAGACGCATTTATTTTTGTTAATCAAACGAAAGTATATTTGACAATGGAGAGTATGAATCCGGCGTACAATCCATATGCGACTTTTTCGCAATTGGTGGAAAATCTACATGATGATGGTGTCCATATGATGATTTTTCATCCGGGGTATTTAGATGCCTTTTTGTTAGAAAATTCGTCATTAGTAGTTCCTCGCACACAAGAAGTCGTGTTTTTGACTGATCCTAAGATTGCGACATATTTAAAAGAAGAAAAGATTGAATGTATCGACTACCGTGCATTTTAACGTAAAACAACCTGTTTAACGGGTTGTTTTTTTGCACAAAAAATGGGTTAATTAAGGAAGTAGAATTTGTTTGTATAAAGGAGAACAGCATGGAAATAATAATTGCTCCCTTTGTTCCAGAAGATAGTGAGGGACTATGGTTACTGGAACAAATTTGGGATGAAACCAATACCCCAGTTCCTCTTAACACAGAGGACTACGAAACGTTTAAGAAAAAATTAGGTGACCAAGAGCTCCTAGTTGCACACAGCGGACAAGAAGTGGTAGGATCATTGTCGTATCACGTAATTGATACAATTCCTTCTCGTAATAAACAATGGATTTTTGGGATTGCCGTCAGTCCACAAGCACAAGGACAAGGTGTCGGTCGTCTGTTGATTGAAGAAGTCATTCGTTTGGCTAGACAAGTAGGTATTGCGAAGCTATCCTTACGTGTCATGGCGACGAATCCTGGAGCGATTGCTTTTTATCAAAAGATGGGCTTTGAACAAGAGGCACATTACAAAAAAGAATTTTGGATAAATGGCATGTGGGTGGATGATTTTCAGTTTGCGTATTACCTCTAAAAGATTCATCAGAAAATATCCAAAATATTCACACTATTATCTGGAAATCTGTTACTATAAGAGAAATAGAAAAGGAGAGAAAGAATTTGAGTTTTAAAGCATTAAGCCAACATATTAATTTAGATACAGTGAAATCAATTTCAAAATTAACTGAAGAAGAAGCTGCCAAAAAAGCAGCACGCGATGAAGAATTAAAAGCAGTCATGGAAGGGAAAGACGATCGCTTTTTATTAGTGATTGGTCCTTGTTCTGCAGATAATGAAGCAGCCGTTTTAGAATATGCCAAAAGATTAGCAAAACTACAAGAAGAAGTAAAAGATAAAATTTTCATTGTCCAACGTGTATACACAAACAAACCGCGTACCAATGGCGATGGTTATAAAGGTTTATTACACCAACAAGATCCTTCTGGTGAAATCAACTTAGTTCGCGGCATGGTTGCGGTACGTAAAATGCACAAACGTGTGTTAACAGAAACTGGATTAACTACGGCTGATGAAATGTTGTACCCTGAAAACTTAGAATTCATTGAAGATTTAGTCAGTTACCATGCAGTGGGTGCTCGTTCTGTAGAAGATCAACAACACCGCTTTGTAGCAAGTGGTATTGATCACCCGACAGGATTGAAAAATCCAACAAGTGGAAATATCAATGTATTATTCAATGCGTTATATGCAAGCCAACAAAAACAAGAATTAATGTACAATGGTATGGAAGTCGAAACTAGTTCAAATCCCTTAGCACATGTGATTTTGCGTGGAGCATTAAAGGAAAACGGCAGTGTCGTACCAAATTACCATTACGAAGACTTATTAAAAGTCATTGAAGCTTACAAAAAAGGCAATTACAAAAATCCATTTATCATGGTTGATACGAACCACGATAATTCTGGTAAAAAATACAATGAACAAATTCGTATTGTGCAAGAAGTATTAACCAATCGTCAATGGAACGAAGAAATCAAGCAATATGTTCGTGGATTTATGATTGAAAGTTACTTAGAAGACGGACGTCAAGAACCTGGGGGCGGTGTTTTTGGACAATCGATTACAGACCCTTGTCTAGGATGGGAAAAAACTGAAGAGCTTGTCCGCTACATTGCCGCAAACGTTTAATCCAAAACAACCAGTCAATTTTGACTGGTTGTTTTTTTGTACAATCTATTAATGTTCGTGTTTTATACAAAAACATGTTTTAAAATGACTAAACATGTTTAATAATCCTTGTAAATACATATAAAGGTGGGAAAACACCGTATAATAAAGTCAAAGGTGTGACGCATCGTCTAATTGAAAATGGATTTGAGTGCTTCGCTTAAGAGTAATTCAAATTGATTCAATGCTGTGCCAAAAAATAAACTAGGAGCGAATTCTTGAAAGGAACGAGGCGAATAAGTATTACTGCTAATCGTTAACCGAGCCAATGAACCGACAGAAGAATAACGTTCCCCGACAAAAGCAATGACTTCTAAACGATGTTCGGCAGCCGTACGGGTTAATTCTAATAAGCGACGGGTTTCACCAGAATTAGAAATAACGATAATTAACATGTCATCTTCGACCGATTCTCGCAAAAATTCTAAGTGACCGTTCGCTGTTGCACGAAAACCATATAAATTTAAAGACTCCGCAAAATAATTGGCTAAATTTTGGGAGAAACCAAAACCTAAAATCATAATTCGTTTGTCTTTATATTTTGTTAACAAGTGGGTAAATTGTTGCAATTCGTGTTTTGAAACAACTTGGTAAGTAGGTGGTGTGGGTGGTGTTAGTTCATTTTGGAAGAAAAAAACTAATTCACTATAACCAGAAAAACCGATTTTTTTCGACATATTGACAATTGTGGCAGTTGAGACAAAAGATTGTTTGGCAACTTCGCGAATACCCATTTGTTTTAACGCGTGTTTATTTTCTTGCATGTAACGCAGGACTTGCGCTTCTGCATTGTTCAATTGATATTTCTCAATTAGCATTTCAATATTCATTTCACAATCACCTTTATATTATTTGATAGGAGCATTATATCATGGGAAAAGAAAAAATTATTCAAGATCCTTGGGCAAGAACGACAACGAGAAATGGGTTAGCAGGTGATGAAGTCATTTCTGCGTTACAAAAATCCATTCGTCGAGGTTACGAAAAAGCTGCCTGTGAGTTTGCGTACGAAATGTACATCACTTCTCCACAATATGAAGAAAAGCTCTGGCGTCGCTTGCTAGCCATTTCAGTTGAAGATATTGGCATGGGCAATCCACAAGCTGCGATTATGGTTAATAATTTTAACCAAATGCGGAAAGAATTTCAATACAATGAGTCTGATCGTTTGATGTTTATTATTCATGCCATCCGTTATTTATGTGCTTCAGAAAAAGATCGCTCGTCTGATTTATTGAAAAACATTGTGATTAAAAGTTTTGCGATGGGGTATGTTCCTGAAATTCCAGATTATGCCTTAGATAAACATACCACTCGTGGCTTAGCAATGGGGCGTGATTCGCATCATTTCTTACATGAAGCAAGTAAAGTAATTCCTCAAGCAAAAGTAGAGAATGACTATAAAGAGCAATACGATGATATTTTGAAAACATATGATCCAGAAAATCAAGTGGACAATGCCTTTCAATTTAATTCGTGGCAAGTGTAAGTAGGAGGAGAAAAAATGGAAAATGGTTCTATGGTGGATAAATTAAATGGTGTATTAAGTCCGTTAGCAGCAAAACTAGGCAATCAACGACATTTACGCGCAATTTCTACAGGAATGATGTTTAGTTTGCCATTTATCGTCATTGGTTCTTTCTTTTTAATTTTTGCCAATCCGTCAATTAATATGGAGCAATACAATCCGGAAACCGCCAATGTGTTTATGCGTTTTTTAGCTACATGGAAAGAATTTGCTGTTGCAAACTATGATCTGATTACAGCGCCTTATAATTTAACGATGGGGATTATTGGTTTAATCAGTGCGTTTGGTATTGCGTATTCATTAGCGAATGAATACAAAATGAATGCGGCGATGACAGGGATGATTGCGACAGTGGTGTACGCGATGATTTGTACACCGGTAGTTGAAGGGAAAATCGACTTAAATTATTTAGGGACGAATGGATTGTTTGTAGCGATTATTGTGGGCTTATTAGTTGTGGAAATTTGTCGTTGGTTTGACATAAAAGAGATTAAAATTTCATTGCCCGACAGTGTCCCGCCGATGGTCGCCGTTTTTATTAATACCTTGATTCCTTTGTTAGTGAATATTGTATTATTCTATGGGATTAATATTCTTTTCGTTGTGACGACCGATCAAATTTTTCCAGAAGCAGTCATGCAAGTCTTGACCCCAGCAACAAATATTGCCGGTAGCTTAGGTGGCTTTTTATTGATCGTAACATTGGGTAATATTTTATGGTTGTTTGGTATTAATGGATCATCGATTATTTTTCCAATTGTGTTTACTTTAGGTATTACGCAAACAGGTTACAATGCAGAACAAATGGCATCAGGTGAAGCAATGACCCATTTGATGAATTTACAAATGTTTCGTATTTCTGTTATGGGTGGTGCGGGTGCAACGTTAGGTTTAATCTTGTTGATGATGCGTAGTAAAGTGCGGGAATTTCGTACCATTGGGAAATTATCCTTAATCCCAGGTATTTGTTCGATCAATGAACCAGTTATTTTTGGGTTACCAATTGTGTTGAACCCTATTTTAGCAATTCCATTTTTAGCGGCACCTGTTGTCAATTTATTATTGACTTATTTTGCACAAAAAATTCATTTAATCGGTGTCGGCTTTATTATTGATCCATCCTTTACACCATTCTTTGCGCAAGCGTACCTATCAAGTATGGATTGGCGTAATGTTGTCTTTACGTTGGTGTTAGTTTTTGTCAGTGCAGCGATTTATTATCCATTCTTCAAAGTGATGGAAAAAAATCGTTTAGCAGCAGAAAAATAATGATATGACAATACTGTAAGTAAATTGTCAGCTCATTCGCTCGTCAAATCCTTGCAAACCGACTAGAATAAAGTCAGAAAGTGAGGAAACGAATCATGAGTAAATTAGCCAAATCGCTTATTAGCTTCTTTGTATTATTGATTGTTGCAGGAGGTGGATTTTTCTATTATATGATGGTACCAACTGCTTATTATACACAAATCACTGATAAAGGAACCGAAATCAAGGGCACTTTTGACAATAAAGAAGAATACGTACAGTACGAATATAGTCAAGCTGGTTACGATAAAAAAGGCAATGAAAAAACGTTAGAATTTATGACGCATCCTGATTTAGGTAGACCGTTTAAACAAGATGCTTATTTAAAAATTAATGTGACACGTTTTAAAGGTGAAAATAGTTACGAAGAAGTTCAAAAATCAGAAATACCACAACAAGCGTTAGAAAAATTAGCAGAAAAATAAGTTAGGAAAGCTCTCCTAACTTATTTTTTTATATAACTAGAAAAGTATATAATTTTCCGGCTGTGGAACGTTGTGCTAGTGCATGTTTCACAGTTTTTCTTTTGGTTCCACAGTGGTAAAATAGAGGCATGAATAAGAACATTCTCCATACTATTTTCTTTGATGAGAACAATCATTGGGACCAGTTTTCTAAAAAAATCAAGCTGAAGATAAGACCTGTGGTCTTTCGAGAAGTTGAGAAGTTTAGATACTGTGGGGATATTTCTAAAGGATTCCGGTTATTCGTTTGTGAAGGATGCCATGCGGTAAAAAAAGTTCCGATTCGGTGTAAAGGCAAATTTTGTCCGACCTGTTCTGTCGGTGAAAGTGAGCGGTGGAGTGAAATTGTATCTCAGGATATGTTCCACACCACTCACAGACATATTGTTTTTACAATTGATGAAGGCTTGAGGAATATCTTTTTAAAGTACCATCGGGAAATACTTTTGAAAGGACTAATGGACGAGGCTGCGCAAGTAATTTTGGACTATTTCAAGAAACAGAAGATTCGGCCTGGCATCATTTTGACTCTCCACACTTTTGGCTCCAAACTCGAGTTTAACCCTCATGTACATATGATTGTAACCATGGGTGGACTGACCAAAGGTGGTGAGTGGAAAGATTACGATTATATTCCATACAAAATGTTGCGGATAAATTGGCAGAATGCAGTGTTAAAGTTGATTCGGCGCGTGTTATCTCCGAAGGAGAAAAAGGAAGTACAGCCACAGCTTCAAACAGCCTATACTAAAAATGCTGAAGGCTTTTATGTCAACGCTCCGAAGAGAAGCCGAACGAATGTCAAAAGAGTTCTGCAGTATATCAGCCGCTACATGAAACGCGGACCGATCGCGTTAAAACGTATCCTCATGTATGATGGTGATATCGTAATGTTCCGTTATCACGATAAGCGCACCGATACCGATGAAACAGAAATCATGCTTGCGAAGGAGTTTATTGCAGCTTTAGTAAGGCATATCCCCGATAAAAACTTTAAAATGATCCGCAGATATGGGTTATACAGCAGGAAACTCAAGACAGTTGCAAAAGAAGTCGTTAAAGAAATCCAATCAAAGATAAAGCGGCTGTTGCTGAATGTTTCGACTGCTATGAAACCAAAGAAATGGGCTGAACGAATTGTCGAATGTTTTGGAGAACCCCTCCCTAAAATGTTCCTGTTTCGGAAACCTCTTTGTGTTCCGCGGGATTGTTGTGTCTAAAAATGGAGGGCTTATAATCCAATACGCGAACGATTCGGAGGCTAGGAGATATCTACGAGAGGAGATTCGGTACATTGAGTCAAAAGAATTCAAAATTAACCAAAAACAAGCTGAAAAAGAAATTTATGAAGCAATTCGCTTCGACTGGGAAAAACAGCGTCAACTATATATGCCTTCAATGCGGAATCAAGGAATCGATTCCGAAGGAAGTCGTGGATGAATTTGATCTTTGGGATGAAGGTGATTTATCTGATGCTCCTAGATTCACTTGTCAAAATTGTGGTGGAGAGATGTACTCGGAATACTACAAAAGTACCCACGATGTGGAATATAAACTATCAGATTATCAAAAATAATAATACAACAACGCAAAAAAAGGCATCGGGGTGTTTTTCCCCGATGCTTTTCTTAGGCTATACTCCCTTTAACCGCAGGCTTAATGGAGACTTTCTGGTTACGAGGCCCATTCAATTTACCATTCTCTAAGTGTTTATGTAAGAGAAGGAAGCCGTCGCCTTCCCAATAAAGAGCTTTGAACCGGTCTTTATTTCCACCACAGAAGAGAAAGAGAGCGCCGTTATAAATATCCATGTCATATTCTTCAGTGATCGTTGCGGCTAATCCATCAATTTGACGACGCATATCCGTCTTCCCGCACACAATGAAAATATTCTCTACTTGAGTAAAGTCAATGAGCTTCATTACTAGTCATCTCCGTGAGAAGTATTTTCAACGTCGATGGTTTGATTCCCTCATATATAACAGCTCTATCTGACTATTTTTTAAATGTGCTACTAATTTCTGTGGTAAGGGCTTCTCAATCATTCGACGATTTCTTTGTTTCTCCTGCAATTTGACAGGAACGATGGACTGCTTATTCTTTTCCAATTTAAAAACCTCCAGTTGTACTTAAGATATCTCAAGTTTAACAGGAGACCGCTAGTGCTCACAGGTACCTAGCTATTTATCGCTTACAGTGTATTTCAGAAAAATGAAGTATTTGTAGAGAAGTTTAATGGTGTAGGTGGGAATGTCTGAAAGAGCGGTTCCCATTCAATTATCCAGACAATAAACAAAAGATATGCATATATAAAATGACCCCAAAAGTTAGATCTAAAAAAAACTAACTTTTGGGATCACTCTAAAAACTCCTACCCCTCCTCTTTTTCATTCGCCAACATCAACCCTAACAATGATTCATAAATTGGTTCGGAATGGAATAGTTCAGCGACAAGGTAAGCAACAAAGGTGACCATTGCAAGGGGTAATAGATAATGAATCGATCCCCCTGTCATTTCAAGGATGAGAAAAATACCGGTCAGTGGGGCACGAACGATTGCAGCAAAATGAGCAGCCATTGCGATGACCGTAAAAACTAATAAGGTGTTCTGATCGATTAATCCACCCATTGATAAACTTGTTCCCACGATGTTGCCGGCAAGTGAGCCTAGTGCTAACAAGGGGAAGAATATACCGCCCGGCAAACCAGATGAAAAAGCCACTACTAATAAGAATAGTTTAATCAAGTAAACAGATAGTAGAGAGGCGAGAGCTATATTTTCATGGAATGGCATTAATATATAATGATCTCCTGAGCCTAATAGACTAGGATCCCATAATAAAAAGAGTGCTGTGACAACAAAAGGGAAGCTGCATTTTATAACAACAGGGACGTGCCATCGTGCATACACTCTCTTTCCCCACAGGATAACCCGATTAAATAGAACGCCTGATAAACCAATGACCATTCCTAATATAATTAAAAAAGGATAGTCTCTTACTGGTAACTCTAATGAAATAGGAATAGTAAGGGTAAAGGTGTTATCTAATAAGATAATTGATACGAGGGTGGACGTAATGATAATTAAGGAACTGGCTAAAAACCCTCTCCGCGAGGTTCGTTTCAAAAGTTCTTCTAATGCAAATATAATCCCTGAAATGGGTGAGTTAAATGCGGCAGCCATCCCCGCACTAGCGGCGCCTACAATCAAATAACGTTGGTTCTGACTATTTAAATGACTTTTTTCGGCAATACCTTGTCCAATTGCTGCGCCAATCTGAACCGATGGACCTTCTCGGCCAACAGTCAGACCGCTCCCAATCGTTAGAATGCCACCCATTAACTTATGAATCAAGACAGAGAACCAGGAGAAGTCTAACTGCCTACTTAATTTACCAGCTACTTGGGGAATACCTGAACCGCCAATCATCGGTTCTTTTTTGACGTTCCACGATACAACGACACCAATCGTTGCGAAAATAAAAATAAACAATAGTGAGTGAAGGAGACTTTGTTGTCCAAACTGCAATAACTTTCCTACCATCCCCATCAAAAAGGGAATAGCCAACCGAAAGCCACTCACCACAACACCAACTAAAAGCCCTGTCACCAGACTAACAAAACCTAGTTTAAAATCTAAACGCTTCTCTTCCATGACATCATCCTCCATTTAACTATTTTACGCCTGTTTTTGGAAAATGAAAAGAAGAGGGAAAAAGACGCTTGCTTAAGCAATTATTGTTATAGTAACCAAAAGAATCGCATTATCCAATCGTACCCATTAATATTGCGTTAAGTCCCTATTTAATCATTGGTCCACAAAACTTTAGTTCAATACAAAGTTATGTGTTGATTTCAGTCATGCTGTTATCAGTAGGAACAGCTTATGTTATAAATAAAAAAGGATTTTTAGATCAATAAAACGAAAAAACTCCCACTAAGGACAGTTGATTTTCCAACTGTTCTTAGTGGGAGTTTTTGTATGTTTATATTTTACGTTTCACTTCAATACGGTAACCATCTGGATCTGTTACAAAGAAGTAATAAGGTGTGCCGCCTGAAAGACCTTTTAATTCGCCCGTTTCATAAGCAGATGCTTTACAAATTTCATGCATTTTTTCTAAATCATCAACCGTTACACCTAAATGACTGAAGCCATTGCCAATTTCGTATGGTTCAGCGTCATAATTATAAGTGAGTTCGATTTGAACAGACGTGCCTGGTGAGTTTAAATAGATTAAATCAAATTTATCCTCTGGGAATTCTCTGCGGCTTGCAATTTCAAAATCGAATAAGTTTGTATAAAAGTCTAGGGTAGCCTCAATATCTCTGACACGCAAACAAATTTCAACTAATACTTGATTCATTTAATCATCCTCCAATAGTTTCTTATTTTTATTTTATTATGAATAGCTTATATAGGCATTTAAAGTTACCTTTTATAGTGTTTTCTAAGAGAGTGTAAAATATTTTGGATAGGCTACAATAAACTAGACAGAAAAGATAAGGTGTGTAAACTATAAGAAAACACACTGGAGGAATCATTTCATGTCGCAAAGAAGAGAACGCAGAACCTACATGCAAGAATTTAAACAACAAATGGTCGACTTATTAAATTCGGGGAAACCAAGAGCCGACATCATCAGAGAATATGAACTAACTCCATCGTCTTTTGACAAATGGGTCCGTCAGGCAAAAAAGACAGGTTCATTCAAAGAAGCCGATAATCTGACCCCAACGGAAAAAGAGCTTATAGCCTTACGCAAACGAAACCAACAACTTGAGATGGAGAATGATATTTTAAAGCAAGCAGCGCTGATATTCGGACGAAAAGACAAGTGATTGATGCAAACAAGCATACATATTCCATATCAGCGATGTGTAAATTATTAAATATTTCCCGTCAAACGTATTACTACAAAACAAAGGAAAAGCCGAGTGAAGCTGCGCTTGAAGCCGCCGTAACAGAAGAATTCAATCGCAGCCGCAAGAACTATGGTACGCGGAAAATCAAAGCTGCTCTGGCAAAACGTGATATCCTAGTTAGTCGTCGCAAAATCAGTCAAATCATGAACAGACGAGGCTTGAAATCAAATTATACAAAAGCAAATTATCGAAAGCATACATCGAATGTAAATCACTCCGATATTGGCAATACCTTGGATCGTGCCTTCACTGAACGTGAACCTTTGGAAGCAATCATCACGGATCTGACTTATGTAAGAGTTGGCACAACGTGGTGTTATGTTTGTTTCATTATTGATTTATTCAATCGTGAGATCATTGGTCATTCCTGTGGTCCGAACAAAGATGCAGCGTTGGTCAAAAGTGCTTTCCAAAGTATCTCCCATCCTTTGACTGAAGTCAAAATCTTCCATACAGATCGTGGGAAAGAATTTGATAATAAACTGATTGATACGATCTTAGAGACATTTGACATCGAACGATCACTGAGCAAGAAAGGCTGTCCTTATGATAATGCAGTGGCAGAATCAACCTATAAATCATTTAAAGTAGAATTTGTTTATCCGAATACATTTGACACATTGAATCAACTCAAACTGCAATTATTTGATTACGTCAATTGGTGGAATTATCTTCGGTTACATGGTTCTTTGGGGTATGAGACACCAATCGGCATTCGAAATCTGAGATTGGCGGAGCGAATCCTTGATAATGAGCATGGATGTGGTAGCGTTGCGTAGTGGCAGATACATTTAATCGTTGCTTCGCCATGGTTGTTTCACGTCCATGGTGGCTCGTTGTCAAGGACAATCGGATTAGATAACAAGCACCTGATTTTTACACTTTATAATTTTTGTCAAAAGAAGTATTGCCATTCCAGTTGGGCTTTTTTTATTGTTTTTTACATGATAGGACTATTGAAAAGTAGAAACAGAAACGATTTTTGTGTAAAAAATAATTAAGTGATCTAACAGAAAAATTACGTGACGTTTTCTAACATATTATTCGATTGTAAATCGTTTTCTTTGTTAAAATTAAACGATTCTTAAGAGAGTCATGGTTTTATAATAATTTAGTAAGAATTTCTTTTAAATGGTCGTCTTTTCGTTTGAATTTTGTACAATAACCTCGAGAACGTGAGTTGTTACACGAAAGATGAAACGAGGAGACCTGCAAAATGGATTTGAAAATGAAGTTCGCACTAGCTTGCTTAGGAATGCTAACAATTTATTCTTTGCCCTTATTTTCTTTAATCGTTGGCGCGATGTATGTATTTTATTTAAATCGAAAAAAAGTCAGTGCATAAAAATAGCGGAAAACGAAGACTCGTTTTCCGCTATTTTTTCGTGTTATACTAAAAGAAAAATGGGAGGCAATAAAATGAAAGTAGCGTTAATTTCAGCGTGGCATGTCCATACGAAAAAATTTATGGCACGCTTGTTAGCAAAAAATGTGGAATGTGTGTATGTTTGGGATTTTGATGAAGCAAGAGGCCAACAAGCAGCGCACGATTATCAAGCAACATTTGAAGCAGATTATCGTGTGATTTTAGCTGATGAACAGATTGATGCAGTCATTGTTGAAGCGCCCACGACCATGCACAAAGAATTAATTATCCTAGCAGCTCAAGCGAAGAAACATATTTTTTCCGAAAAAGTTTTAGCTTTAACGACACAAGATTGTTTAGAAATTGAGCAAGCAATTCGTACGAATGATGTGAAATTTATGATTTCTCTCGAATCATTAGCGAATAATGCGTATCATTATGCTCTTCAACTCGTACATGAAGGCGTATTAGGCGAAGTGACATCCGCTTATTTCCGCCGTTCACATGGTGCGGTCATTCAGAATCATTTACCGAGCTATTGGTTTGATGTTAGTCAGTCGGGTGGGGGTGTTACGCTTGATTTAGGTTCACATGGTTTTACATTGCTGCCTTTAATTTGTGGACAACCCCAATCAGTGAGCTGTATCATGAATGAAACATGGGGGAGTGGCGTGGATGAGCGTTCAACCACTGTGATTGAGTTTACTTCGGGCGCGATTGGAACGGCAACTACTTCATTTTTGGCTTCTACCTTGGATAATTATCTTGAAATTATCGGTACCCAAGGCTCGTTACAAATTGTTGGTAATGAACATGAACCACAAGCGATTTTCATTCAAAGCAATGTAAAGGCAGAATACCAAAGGAAAACATTGATTTCATCAGAGGGTATCAGTAAATTAACGGATTATCCAATAGAATTATTTGTTGATTTAGTGAATAATTCTGACAAAACAGAATTTCCTTATTATGATTTAGAGGCAGCCAAAACATTGACGCGTTTAGTTGAATGTGCCTATGAATCGGCACGAACGGGTCAGACGGTCATATACTAAAAAAAACTTTAAGAAAGATGAAATATCCTCTTTATAAAGGCAGCCTCTTTTTTCGTTTCACTTTCTCACTACAAAACAAAAGTACCTTATAAAAGAGACGTTTTTACGGTCTATCTTATAGGGTACTTCTTATTTCTCACTAGCTTTTTTTAAGCTAAAAGGTCAGACATGCTATAGAAACCAACAGGCTGATCAGCAAGAAAAACGCCTGCTTTTAAGGCACCATTGGCAAAAATATCACGTGATAACGCCGTGTGTTTTAGTTCGATGATTTCATCATCACCTGCATAAATCACAATATGTTCACCAGGAATCGTTCCGCCACGGACTGCGTGAATGCCCATTTCGCTTAATTTATTTTCGTTGTCATTCCCTGAACGACCAAAAATATAGTCTTTTTTCGTTTCACAAACATCATTGATTGCATCAGCTAATAATAAGGCTGTACCACTTGGGGCATCTTTTTTCTGATTGTGATGTTTTTCAATGATTTCAATGTTAAAGTCACTTTCTAACGCTGGCGTAATCGCTTGTAAAGCCTTTGCTAGGACGTTAATGCCTAACGACATGTTCGCAGAATAGAACACAGGGATTTTCTCTGAAGCTTCTTTTAACAATGTTTTCGTTTCTTCTTCTAAGCCAGTAGTTGCAACAACAACTGGTAATTTTTTACTAACAGCAAATTCAATTAATTGAGGAACTGCTGTGTAATGTGAAAAATCAATAATCACATCGGCGTCTTCTTGGACGTCTGCGGCAGTAGCATAAACTGGGAAATCCGCATTTTGTTGTGGGTTATGATCGATTCCAGCAACAACGATTAATTCATCATTTGCTTTAATCGATTTTTGTAATACTTGTCCCATACGACCGTTACAGCCGCTTAAAATAATTCGTTTCATCATTTTCCTCCTACAAGATCCCGTAAGCAGTCATCTCACGTTTTAATGTGTCAATTGTGTCTTCTTCTGGGGCACCCAGTGGCAAACGATAGCTTAAATCACATTTTCCAAGTAACGCAACAGCGGCTTTGACTGGAACTGGATTGACTTCTGAGAAAATAGCATGAATCAGTGGTAGTTGTGACAATTGTGTTTCTTTTGCTGCTTCAAAACTGCCAGACAGATAATTATGCACCATGTCAGATGTTTGTTTTGGTGCAATATTTGCAATCGTTGAAATAACGCCGGAACCACCCACAGAAAGTAAAGGTAGCACTTGGTCATCATTCCCTGAATATAACGCAAAATTTTCATCGACTAAACGTGCGATTTCCACGATTTGTGAAATATCACCACTTGCTTCTTTAATACCTTGAACATTTGGAATTTTTTTCAACTCAGCAACTGTGGCAGCGTCTAAGTTCATTCCTGTACGAGATGCAACAGAATACAGAATAACAGGAATAGAAACTTGGCTACAAATTGCTTCATAATGTGCGATTAAGCTTTTTTTCGTAGCTTTGTTATAATAAGGAGTAACGACTAGCAGCGCATCTGCGCCTACACGTTCTGCTTCAGTTGATAAATGAATCCCATGTTGTGTGTTATTAGAGCCCGTTCCGCCAATTACTGGAATGCGTCCATTGACTTGTTTTACGACTGCTTCGATTACTGCAATATGTTCTTCATCGTCTAAAGTAGATGCTTCTCCGGTTGTGCCACAAGCAATAATTGCGTCAGTACCTTGCGCAACATGCCACTCTGTCAATTCCTTTAACTTATCAAAATCCACCGAACCATCATTATGCATTGGAGTGACAAGCGCAACGCCTGAACCTTTAAATATTGCCATTTTTTACACATCCTCTCGAATTATATATATCCGTTCTATTTAATCTACTGGCAAAAAAACTTGAAAATGAGAAGTTTTTATGTAGATTATTGAAATTATATACTATATTATTAGAATAATTCAATGGTTAGAAAGATTTTCCTGATAAAATGATGAGGAAAATTCGTTTTTGTCCTCAAATAGTAAATTTTTATACGAAAATAGCTTTCAAATTCGCATGAATGTAACAATTAATTTTAATAAAGGAGTCGTTCGATGATTAAAGAAGTAAAAAATAACCATTTATTTTGGGATGGCTGTGATACTGTCGAATTAGCAAAAACATACGGTACCCCTTTGTATGTTATTTCAGAAACAGCTGTTGTGAATGAGTGTCAGGCATTTCAACAATCATTTATTCAAAAATATGAAAATGTCCGTGTGGCGTATGCATCAAAAGCGTTTAATACCTTAGCAATGTTAAAAATTATTGAACGTGAAGGCCTTTGTTTAGACGTTGTCAGTGGTGGAGAGTTATTTACAGCAATCAAAGCTGATTTCCCAGCAGAACATATTGAATTTAATGGCAACAATAAATCGATTGAAGAATTAGAAATGGCGATTGATTATGGTGTGGGACGAATTATTGTAGACGGGATTCAAGAAATTGAATTAATCCGAGCAATTTGTCGCCAAAAAGATACTACTGCGAATATTCTTTTCCGAATTACACCGGAAGTCAACGTGTCGACACATGAATTCATTTCAACAGGACAAAAAGATTCAAAATTCGGTATTCCATTGGATGAAGAAATCTTATTCCCAGTGATTCAACAAGCAATCGATGCGCCAGAAATTAATTTTTATGGTATTCACTTCCATATCGGTAGTCAATTGTCGGATAATAGCACGCATTTAGCTGCTGCTCGTGTCGCATTAGGATTGATTTTAGAAATTAACCAACGCTTTGACTATACGGTGAAAGAACTAAACTATGGCGGTGGTTTTGGTGTCACGTATACGAAAGACGATATTCGCCAACCTTATAGTTATTTCTTAGACCCATTAATGGCATTAACGGAAAGTTTTTGTCGTGAACATGGGTTGACACGCCCAGCAATTGTGATTGAACCAGGTCGTAGTGTGGTAGCCGAAGCAGGAATTAGTTTGCATACAATTGGTGCCATTAAAGACTTACCAGGCATTCGTAAATATGCATCAATTGATGGTGGGATGACTGATAATATTCGTCCAGGTTTGTATCAAGCCCAATATGAAGGGATTTTAGCCAATAAAGCGGAAGAAACAGCCACGGAAACAGTGACGATTTCTGGAAAAGCTTGTGAGAGCACAGATATCCTAGTGAAAGATATTCAAGTGCCAACGATTGAATCTGGTGATATTTTTGCGACATTTGCGACAGGTGCCTATGGTTATGCAATGGCAAGTAACTATAATAAATTACCAATCCCAGCAGTTGTTTTAGTCAAAGAGGGCCAAGCAGACGTGATTGTTGCACGTCAAAGTTATGAACAAATTATCCAAAATGAACGGATTCCAGATACGCTAAAATAGTTCTTGAATAAGAAAATACTCACAAAACAGAATCAAGTGAGAAATTTTTTTAAATACCAGTATAATAGAGGGAAGGGAAGCTTTCCCTCTTTTTATTGAAAATCAAGGAGGAAATTAAAAATGACTGAAACACCAAATTGTCCAGAATGTAGCTCGGCATATGCTTATGAAGATCGTGGGCTATTTATTTGTCCAGAATGCGGACATGAATGGGATGCAGCCGAAGTAACAGAAGGGCTTGTCGTACGCGATGCTAATGGTAATCTTTTAGCTGATGGCGATGCAGTAACTGTTATCAAAGATTTAAAAGTAAAAGGTGCATCGAATGCCTTAAAACAAGGCACAAAAGTAAAAAATATTCGTTTAGTTGAAGGTGATCACAACATTGATTGTAAGATTGATGGTTTTGGTCCAATGAAATTAAAATCGGAATTTGTGAAAAAACTCTAATAAAATTTTTTCCGTTTCTCTTCATGGAAAATTCAAGATACCTTGTTAAACTAAAGAAAAATGAATAAAGGAGGAAAATTAAAATGCCTGGTTATGGGATGTTTTTTGACCCAACATTTATTTTAGTAATTATCGGAATGGCACTATCAATGGCCGCTTCGGCTTATGTGAATAGTACATTTCATAAATACGACAAAGTACGTAGTAAAAATAATGTGACTGGTACACAAGCAGCACAATTTATCTTACAAAACCAACAAATTCATAACGTTGGGGTTCAAGGAATTGCTGGTAATCTGACAGATAATTACAATTCAGGAACCAAGATGTTAAGTTTGTCAGAAGCGACTGCGCAATCGACTTCAGTCGCTGCGATTGGCGTTGCGGCTCATGAGTGTGGACATGCTGTACAAGATGCACAAGGATATTTTCCGTTGCGTTTACGCGCAGCCATCGTTCCTGTTGCGAATATTGGTTCAAGTATTTCAATTCCATTAATCTTAATCGGTGTCTTGTTACAAGGACCGGTATTGATTAATTTAGGCTTGATTGCTTTTTCAATGGCTTTGGTTTTTCAATTAGTCACTTTACCCGTCGAATTTGATGCGTCACGTCGTGCATTGGCTATTTTAAGTGAAGGTGGATTACTCACAGAAGAAGAAGTTCCAATGGCACGTAAAGTATTAACCGCTGCCGCATTGACTTATGTAGCTGCAGCAGTCAGCACATTCTTACAATTACTGCGTCTCGTTTTAATTTTTGGTAATAACAATAATCGAGATTAATCGTATCCTTCTTATTGTATGTGGCAATAAGAAGGATTTTCTTATGAATTTAGTACGTTATGTTACTTAAAGGAGTTCGTCATGAAAAATATGAGTATCAAAGAAATCACTATTCGTTCCATATACGCCTTAGTTGGTGTGCTAATTCTTGCGTTTGGGGTCACAGTCATGCGGATTGGAAATGTCGGTTTGGACCCGTTTACCAGTGCCAATATTGCGCTAGGAGAAATTTTCGGGTTGTCTTTAGGTGTTTATCAATTAGGTGTAAACATTGGCATTTTGTTTCTCATTTTTTTATTTGGTCGTAAATACATTGGGACAGGAACGATTATTAATATGGTTTTGGCGGGCTTTTTCATCGATATGTACACAGCAATTTTTGCCCATTTTGAATTAGCAGCTACGAACCTATTCCAACAAGCTGTTTGCTTGATTGTGGGGGTATTATTCTTTACTTTTGGTGCATCATTTTATATGTCCGCTGATGTTGGCGCAGCACCCTATGATTCAATTGCACCAACAATTGTTGACAAGACGAATTGGGACTATAAAAAAGTCCGGATGATACAAGACATTAGTTTTGCGTTAGTCGGCTTTTTCTTCCATGGTCCAATCGGTGTGGGTACCTTTATAAATGCGTTTTTAACAGGGCCCTTTATCACGTTTTGGGATACTAAAATTTCGCAACCATTAATTGCCAAAAGTGTGGAAAAAGCAATGGAAAATTAATCCAGTTTGTTATTGAAAACGATACCTTGTTGAGTAGAATCTATTCATATTACTGTTTTTCTCTTTCTTAACGTGTTATCATAGTAAAAAAGAAGAGGGAGATGTCATATTATGAAAACATCAACAAAAGTAACAATTGGACTAAGCGTGGCAGCAATTGCCGGAATCGCAACCGCAGCAGTTGTGTCAGAGAAAGTCGTTAAAAAAGTACATTCTATGTCTAATCGACGTAAAGTGAAACGTTTTGTCGATGATAAATTCAATGGCAACGAAACATTATTAGGTTTTGTTGACAATTTAGAAGACAAAGACATCGATTCATTTATGAAAGTTGCGAAAAAAGTCAATGTAGGCCGCGAACAAATCGCAGAATATGGTCATAACGTCAAAGACGCAACTGGAAATGTGAAAGACAAAATTACTAACTTTGTAGAAAGCAAATTTTAAATTGCAAACTACCTCTAATAATTAGGGGTAGTTTTTGTTTGCTTTTTTTTTGTTCCATGCTAAAGTGAGGGCGAGGTGAAATGGGTGAAGACAAGTTCCTTAACACAAGAACAAAAAGAATTTTTTATGAACGAAGCCATTATTGAAGCCAAAAAAGCGGAAGTAATCCGTGAAGTTCCGATTGGGGCAGTGGTGGTTTTAGAGGGCAAAATTATTGGTCGTGGCCATAATTTACGTGAAACAAGTCAGAATGCAACGGCACATGCAGAAATGATTGCCATTCAACAAGCTTGTGAAGCAACTGGAAGTTGGCGTTTAGAAAATGCGCAGTTATTTGTCACACTAGAACCGTGTCCAATGTGTAGTGGGGCGTTACTGCTTTCGCGAGTGGAAGAAGTTTATTTTGGTGCATTTGATCCAAAAGGTGGCACAGCAGGAAGTTTGTTAAATTTATTAGAAGACGAGCGTTTTAATCACTGGAGTTATGTTGAATCAGGCATTTTAGCCGAAGAGTGTGGTCAGCTGTTAACTGATTTCTTTCGCGAGTTACGCCGTTTAAAAAAACAAGCAAAAAAAGAAAAAAAGAACTAGCCAAACACGAAAAAATGCGTTATACTATTTTTTGGGCAATGGGAATATTGTGAAGCGTGTCAGATCTGGAAGGAAGCAGCACTAAGCAGTGATTCTCATGTGCCCGTACATAGAACAAATAAAAAGACTTAGGATAACATCCTGGGTCTTTTTTATTATGTCTTTAAATTGTTTTGTTGCGAAAAAAGATACAGATGTTTTTGAAAGGCGTAGGAATAGTATTGACGTTTCTAATTTCTGCACAATATACTGGAGATAGTTTCTTAAATCGCATAATTTCAGTAGGAATCAATGAATTATTTGCGTAGTTAATAGTAATAAGTGAAAAATGATGGGAGAGAGTAAAGTATTTGGATTACCAAAAGATGTATTGTTAATACGTGATATTTTGCTATATCAGAATCGACAAACCCGACCGATTAGTAGTCAAAAAATTACGGAAGACCTCAATAAAGTGACGATTCAAACTTTACTGAAAATATTGAAAGAGTTAGCGGAACAAGTCGATAGTTGTTACGATTATGAAGAACTGCGACTAGAGATTAATCGCCATTACGGTGTCTATTTGGTCCGCAATGGCGTGAATTTCAATCGGATTTTTGAAAAAATGTTATCTGAAACCATTATTTATCACATATTCCAGCAATTAATCTTGTATCGAACATTTTCAGCGGAAAAATTTTGTCAAGAACACAATATTAGTTTATCCACGTCACGTCGAAACATTACAAAAATGAATCAATTTTTTGACACCTATCAGGTATTCCTAAAAATTGGGAAAAATGTGTCAATTACAGGCAAAGAATCGCAAATTCGTTTTCTCTTTTTTTCTTTCTTATACATCACGCACCGCCGAATCTCTCATATTTTATGGATTAATAGTGGAGAATATCTAGCTTTAGCGAAACGTGTTGTATTCGCTTGTCACTCGGAAGAACCAATTAATACAGAAGTGATTGCTTTATGGTTATTTATTAATCTACAAGCAATTAAGAAAAATCATCCATTAGAAAATGAGCTAGCTATTGAAAATTTTGATTTGGTTTTGCCAGCAAGTGCCTTGAGCCCCAAAGATTGGAATTACGTTTTAACGGTATTGTTTATGTTATCGATTGTGGCAATTGAACCTCGTTGGGATTTTGAAAGACTATACGAGACGTACGAAGCAGAAACAACACGTTTTAGTATTCATCTATTTGAAAAGCATTTTCGTTTATTAACCGTTCCTGAAAAACAACGAATGGCCAAACGGATGTATCGACATTATATAGCGAAGCATTTGCTGATAGAGCCGTTGTTTTTTGCTTCCATTGATCAGCAACCAATCTATACCCAACATCCTTTGTTAAATAAAAAATTTAAACAACTATGGCAAGAATGGGCAACCAATGTACCGGAATTTTCTAGCGAAGCATTTAAACGTCATTGTTTTCATATGTGTTACCACCACGCCGATGCGGACACCTTGTTTCCGACCATTCATTTGACGATTCAATCGAGTTTGCCAAAAGAAACGGTGAAACAAATTCAACTACAAAATAGAAATCATTTAAAAAATAGTGCCACCATTGTGTTTGAGCAGGAAAAAACCGATATCTTGCTTTTGACAGAAGAACATGCAACGGGTATTCAGATTAATCCGACGTTATCAATTAAGGATTTGGAATACATTCGCCAAAAAATTTTAGACCGTATCCACCAGCAATCAATTTTAGAGACTGTGCATAAGTCAAACAGGACAAAACATTCCCATTATCTAGGAGGTGGATTGTTCAAGAGACTTACGACACAGTCTCTTTTTGTGGATTGAAAAGAATGATTGTTAGAATCTTTCTTTTTTTGGTAAACTGAGACCAGAAACAACTATTGAGAAGAGGGTACGGCATGGAAAAAATTAGCATTCTACATACGAATGATTTGCATTCACATTTTGAGAACTGGCCGAAAGTTCGTCGTTTTATCCAAGAGCGCCAAAAAAACACAGAAAGTGAATCGGTGATAACGATTGATTTAGGTGATTTTTCCGATCGTTGGCATCCCTTAACAGAAGCGAGTGATGGGCAAGCAAATATTGCTTTGATGAATCAAGTGCACTATGATGTCGTCACTATCGGAAATAACGAAGGCATTGGGAATGCCAAAGACGTCTTAAATCATTTATACGATGATGCTCAGTTTGAGATTGTCTTAGCGAACCTTTACGATAAACAGACATTACAATTACCAGAATGGGCGAGTCCTTATAAAATTATCACGAGTAACAAAGGCACAAAAGTTGGTTTGATTGGTGTTACTGCGCCTTTTCCTTTGACCTATACGCCAAATGGTTGGGATATTCGCCAGTGGATGGATATTTTACCAGAATTAGTGCAGCAATTACGCCAACAAGTCGATGTGCTTGTGCTATTGAGTCATT
The DNA here is from genome assembly GCF_029023825.1 of Enterococcus saccharolyticus subsp. saccharolyticus. NCBI lineage: Bacteria > Bacillati > Bacillota > Bacilli > Lactobacillales > Enterococcaceae > Enterococcus > Enterococcus saccharolyticus. The sequence goes on from NZ_CP118957.1 coordinate 562,680, forward strand.
TGGGGATTATGGATGATTATGTCATTGCAGAAGAATTACCTGAAATTGATGTGATTTTAGGCTCGCATACGCATCATTTATTTGCAACAGGCGAGAAAGAAAACGGCGTTCAATTAGCAGCCGCAGGAAAATTTGGCTACTATGTTGGTGAAGTGACCGTATTTTTAGATGATACCCACCACATTTTAAAAACAACAGCGCAAACTTATGCCACATCAGAAATGCTGGAATTACCCGAAGACAATGAAGAAATCTTTGAACTGATGGAAAAAGGGCAGAAGTTATTAGCAGCTAATAAAGTCGCTTGGTTGCCTCAATCGCTAACATTAAATCCATATGATGATTATTCCTTAGTCAGGGAAACTCTTGCTGCAGTGCGGCAACGAGGCAATACGGAGGTAGCCTTGTTAAATACGGGCTTGTTTTTAGGCGAATTACCCGCTGGTTTAGTCAATCAAGAACAGTTGCATACAATTTTACCCCATCCGATGCGCTTGATACGTGTGACCTTATTAGGACGTGACGTGGTTCGTATGGTCTTAGAAATTGAAAAAAATCGTTTGTTTTTACGTAAATACCCGATTGTCGGTATGGGCTTTCGTGGAAAAGTGTTTGGTGAAATTATTTATGATGGATTAACTTATGATGAAGCGAATCATACGGTTTTATGGAAAGGAAAACCCGTGGAACCAGAAAAAGAATACGCCTTGACAACTGTTGACCATTTGATGTTTGTCCCGTTTATTCCTACGATTGAAATTGCTGGGCAACATGAGTTTTTATTTCCAGAATTTATCCGTACTGTTTTAGGAAATTACTTAGCGCAAAAGTATTCATTTGTGGCATTGGAAGAAAATAAGTGACAGACTACACACATTCTCTAAAAGAAGGTATAATAATGAACAGGTGGTGAAAAAATGACCGAAGAAAAAGCAAATCTGACAGATGAAATGACAGCCGTCTTGGAAGAAATTGTCGAAACAACAGAAAAAGAACAACCAACAAAAGGTGAGCTGGTTTTACCAATTAGTGAGACTGAATTTATGATTGGCAACCGCCAATACAAATTAGTGATGAATTATCGTGAAGGGTTTGATGCCCAACGTTTAGGTGAACGTTATAGTGAAGTGCTAGCACGTTATGATTATATTGTAGGTGATTGGGGTTATGAACAATTACGCTTAAAAGGTTTCTTTGAAGTAACCAATCGTAAGGCGTTACCTGATCAACGGATCGATATGTTAGAAGACTACTTATATGAATATTGTAATTTTGGTTGTGCCTATTTTGTAATTCAACGTGTCGGTGGCAAACGCGACAAAGCAAACAATCGTCGCCGTAAAAAACGCCAACCATCGTCACAAGCACATATTTCTGAAAAGAAAGAAGTTGTATCGAATAAAACCAAACCAGTGATGAAAACACGTCAACCAAAAGACAAAGAAAAGAAACAACAACTGAAAGATAAAAAAAGTTTTACAATTCGAAAGAGAGAAGAATAAATAAATGACTTATAAAGGATACTTAATTGACTTAGATGGAACGATTTATTTAGGAAATGCACCTATTCCTGCAGGGAAACGTTTTGTCGAAGCACTGCAACGTCGCCAATTACCATTTTTGTTTGTGACCAATAATACGACAAAAACGCCTGAAACAGTGGCGCATCGTTTGGCTACTGAATTTGATATTCATGTTGCTGCAGATAAGATTTATACCGCAAGTTTAGCTACGATTGATTATATGCATGATGACAAAAAAGGCAATAAAGTCTATGTCATCGGTGAAACTGGTTTGATTGATTCTATTTTATCGGCAGGTTTTGAATGGGATGAAAAGAATCCTGACTATGTTGTGGTAGGTTTAGACTCGCAAGTGACGTATGAAAAACTGACGATTGCAACATTAGCGATTCAAAATGGTGCGACGTTTATCGGCACGAATCCCGATAAAAATATTCCGACAGAACGTGGGTTGTTGCCAGGTGCAGGTTCGTTAATCAGCCTATTGGAAACGGCGACACGTGTACGTCCTATTTTTATTGGAAAACCTGAAGCAATTATCATTGAAAAAGCGCTGGAGCATATTGGTTTAACCAAAGAAGAAGTGATTATGGTTGGCGACAATTATGAAACGGACATTCGTTCAGGAATTAATAATGGGATGGATAGTTTATTAGTGTTGTCTGGATTTACACCGAAAGCAGCAGTACCTAGTTTACCAGTTGCACCGACGTATGTGTTAGACAGCTTAGATGAATGGAATTTTGGCGATGAATAGAAAATGGCAATGGTTAGAAAGAGTAGGCATCCTCTCTTTTTTCTTAACGGCGATTAGTTTGGCAATTACACTCACGATTAATTTCCAACCGCTGTATAGTTGGTCTATCGATCATTTTCAATTGTTAACAATGACAACTTTGTCTAAAAGTGAGTTGCTAGATAATTATGGATTATTGCTAAACTTCTTAAATAATCCATGGAATCACACGTTAGCACTACCCGATTTTCCCATGTCTGAAGCTGGCGCAGGACATTTTTATGATGTGAAGAAACTCTTTCTATTGAATTATAGTGTTTTAGCGATTACTATTGTGCCAACAGGGATATTTTTACGGTATTTACAAAAAAATCGTCGTTTTTGGCGATTGCTATTTCCGATGCAACTTGGGATGGTTGCGCCATTTATTTTTGGTTTTTTCATGTTTGTTGGATTTGATGCGTTTTTTATCAAATTCCATGAGTTATTTTTTAGTAACGATGACTGGTTGTTTAATCCAGCGACAGATCCAATTATTAATGTATTGCCGGAACAATTTTTTATGTATTGCTTTATTTTATTTTTCATTTTAATTGAAGTGTTTTTCTTACTCATGTTTTTCTTAGGCAAAAGAGAATTAAAAAGAAGTTCGCACCAATAATTGGGCGAACTTCTTTTTATTGTGTAATATCTTGGGCGCGATCGGGGTATTGATGTGCCAAGCGACTGGCAGCGGATGCGGCAATTGCGCCCACAATGTCATCTAAAAATGTATGCACCCGAGGACCTTCGTGGCTGTTTAATTCCGCTAAAATACCGGGTTTTACTTTGTCAATGTAGCCATAGTTGGTAAAACCAATGGAACCATAGACGTTGACAATCGAAAGCGCTAAAATTTCATCAATGCCGTACAAGCCTTCATCTTCTGTCACAATCTCTTGTAACGGTTGTAGCAGTTTATCTTCTTCAGCTAAAATATCTAACTGAATTCCTGTTAAGATAGCGTTATGCACTTCGCGTTTTGTTAAAACTGAATTTACACTATCCACACATTCTTCTAAAGTTAAATCAGGTAGATATTTTTTTTGTAAATGCATGACCAAATTGGCGATGTCAACGACTGAAACACCACGATCACCTAATAATTGTCGGGCTTTTTGTTCAAGTTGGCTAGTTTGTAAGACCATGATTCATCCTCCTATCAGATTTTCGATTATTCTATTCTTTCATGTTATACTATTGCATGGATGGAATCAAATAAAGAAAAGCGGTGAGAACATGTTTCCTCTAGTTGAATTTTGTGAAACAAATTTAGCAGAAGGTAGTCAACTAGTCATGGATGAACTAGAATCAATGGAAGAAGTTGATGTCATGACCTATTCGTGTTTGAGTGAGTGTACTTTGTGTGCGCAAAAACCTTTTTGCTTTTTTGAAGGTGAGCGTTTAGCTGCCGAAACGCCAGAAAAACTGCTTATTTTAGTCAAAGAAAAATTAGTCGAATGGCAAGAAGATTATCTATAGATAAAAAGAGGAAAGTTCACGCAGAACTTTCCTCTTTTGTTTATTCATGAAAAAGACTTGTACTGTGTGCCGGTTGCGTACGATTTTTAGGATTGATGTAATGTAACGCATTGTTCACAGCAGTCGGCGCTTCCCCAAAACCAGTCGCAATTAACTTCACTTTGCCATCATACAAAGTAATGTCCCCACAAGCATAAACACCTTCTAACGAGCTCCGCATATCGGAACGTACCGGAATGCCTTGACGGGAACTAGTGATGCCCCAATCTTTTAAATTCAACGACGAAGAAAACCCGTAATTCACAATTAAATAATCAACTGCTAGGCGCACTGTTTCGTCGCTTTTTGGTGCTTGCAAATAAATTTCCTCTAACATTCGATCACCCGCAACTTCTTTGATAATGTAAGGGGTCATAATATTTACCGAGGAATGTTTTAATTGATTGACACTATGTTCATGTGCACGGAATTCGGAACGGCGATGAATTAACGAGACTTCAGCCGCAATCGGTGCCAACATCAATGCCCAATCAATCGCTGAATCGCCACCACCTGCAATCGCCACTTTTTTACCAGCATATTTCATCAAATCTGGAACGTAATAATCAATGCCATAGTTTTCAAAATTCTCCGCTTGAGGAACGGTTAATTTACGCGGTTGAAAAGACCCATTTCCGAGAGCTAAAATCACCGCACGGGAATAATGCGTGCGTTTATTCGTCGTCAATTCAATGATGCCATCTTCTTGGCGTTCGATTTTTAAGACTTGTTCTTCCAAACAGTAGCGTTGATTGAAGGTAGTCAGTTGGTTTTCTAATTTTTGGACTAAATCGCCCGCTTTGATTTTAGGGTATCCTGGAATATCATAAATGTATTTTTCAGGATACAACGTCGACAACTGCCCGCCTAATTGAGGCAAAGTATCGATAATCTTCGTTTTGGCGTTGCGCATCCCCGCATAAAATGCCGCAAACATGCCTGCTGGACCAGCACCAACAATTGTAATATCATAAATAGTCATACGTATAAGCTCCTTTATAAACTGAACGTTGTTTTTGCAGTTCCCATTATAACAAAGAATATTGTGCGTGGCATTTTTATTTTTTTCTGCTATTATTAGACTATCAAACCGTAAGGAGGAGATTTTGTTGTCTCAATTTCCACAATTAGACTTAGCAAATCAAACAGGAGCAAAAGCGCTCGTTAAAACAAACCGTGGGGATATTACCATTCAATTATTCCCAGAACATGCCCCAAAAACAGTTGAAAACTTTGTTCAACTAGCGAAAAAAGGGTATTATGATGGAATTATTTTCCACCGAGTTATTCCTGATTTTATGATTCAAGGTGGCGATCCAACTGGTACAGGTATGGGTGGCGAAAGTATTTATGGTTCAAGTTTTGAAGATGAATTCTCACAAGAATTATTCAATTTACGTGGCGCATTGTCAATGGCAAATGCGGGTCCAAATACAAACGGTAGCCAATTCTTTATCGTGAATAACCAAAACGTGCCAGCTAACATGATTGGTCAAATGGAAAGTGCTGGTTACCCAGCAGAAATTATTGACGTGTATAAACAAGGTGGTACACCATGGTTAGATTTCCGTCATACTGTCTTTGGTCAAGTCGTTGAAGGCATGGATGTTGTCGATGAAATCGGTGGTGTCCAACGCGGACCACAAGATCGTCCTGTTCATGACGTAGTAATTGAAACTATTGAAATTAGTGAATAAAAGCAAAAGAGGCTGATCTCACAGCCTCTTTTTTATTTAGAAAACTTTTGCAATCCTTTTTAATCCTTCTTCTAAATTCTTTCTTGGGCACGCAACGTTTAAGCGCATATGTTGATCGCCCATCGAACCAAATGTAATACCGGCATTTAACACGACCCCAGCTTCTTCAATCATTTTCTTATTTAATTGACTATTGGTGAGACCATATGCTGAAAAATCAAGCCATAGAAGATACGTAGCTTGTGGCTGCATACAGGTGACTTGTGGCAAGTGTTGTTTCAAAAATGTTAAAGTGAATTGAATATTTTCTTCTATATATACTAATAAATCAGTTAACCAACGCGTGCCATGTTGGTAAGCTGCTTGCGTACCTATCATGCCAAATGTATTGATTTCATTTTGATAAAGTTGTTTTTGTAGCATGCTAAATTTCTGACGTAAGTCTGGATTTTTTATAAAAACCATGGAGTGTTTAATCCCTGCTAGGTTAAATGTTTTTGTTGCAGAAGTTAAAACCAATGAATGGTCACTAAAAGAAGCATCAACATTATGATAGGTTGTAAAAAGATTTGGCGCGAAAACTAAGTCTTGGTGGATTTCATCGCTGACTACGAGTACTTGATGTTTTTGACAAATTCGCCCCATATGATAGAGCTCATCTGATTGCCAGACACGACCTCCGGGGTTATGCGGATTGCATAGGATAAATAATTTTACCTTTTCTTCTATAATAAGTTCTTCAAAACGGTCAAAATCAATTTGAAATTGTTCCTTTTCGATTAACTGATTCCGAACCAGCTTGCGGTGATTGGCTTTAACGACTGATGCGAAGGGCGGATAGACTGGATCATGAATTAAAATGGCATCATTTGGTTGCGTAAAAGCTTGAATAGCTAAAGCAATACTTGGGACAACGCCACTATGAAAAAGAATCTCTTCTTTTTGTAAATGATAGTGGTGTTGAGTAGCTTGCCATTGGATGACTGCTTCAAATAATTCTTGCGGAAAGTAGGTATAACCCAACACTCCTTGTTTGATGTATTCTTGGAAAGCATTTTGTACAGCTGGTAATACATGAAAATCCATGTCAGCAATCCAAAAAGGGAGCAAATCATTTTGGTGATACTTTTTTTCAGGAATATCCCATTTTACGCTGTTTGTGTTTTTTCGAGAGATAGTTGTATCAAATGTATTCATCAGACTTTCTCCTTTGCAGAAGCAAGTGAATCTCTGCTTCATTTTTTTATTACTTACTAGTATAATAAAAGATGCGAAGAGAGGGAACGATATGACATATAAAATTGGGGACATTTTAGAAGGAACAGTAACAGGAATACAACCATATGGTGCATTCGTTTCATTGGATGACGAAACACAAGGGTTGATTCATGTGTCAGAAATACAGTCAGGTTTTACCAAAAATATTCACGAAGTATTACAAATAGGTGATCCGGTACATGTGCAAGTGATAGATATTGATGAATATACGAAAAAAATTAGTTTGTCACGTCGTACATTAGAGACAAAATTTGTTCATACGGGACACAGAAAAAAACGATACTTTACGAATAAAAATAAACGGATTGGTTTTCGAACAATTGATGACCATTTGCCAAGATGGATTAAAGAGGCACTGGAAATGCTTTCTTAAGAAAAAATGCTGAAAATCAACTGTATCTGTTGATAAATTGTGTTATCATATAGGAACAGAAGAGAATACCGATCGAGGTGAGTATGTTGAAAAACAAAAGAGTTGCCGGAACAGTCATGCTTCATTTGGAAGATGGCTCGAAGAAATTTTTGATGCGTGTGGTTGATGAAAAATTAGAATTAGCATCTACAGCTTTTTCAGAAGAACGTACAGGATTAGCAAATATCTTACAGTTGTTAAAAGAAACAGTACACCTTGATATTTCATGCATTAATTTGGTGGAACTAACAAATGGTTATGCAGACAATATGAGCATCCCATTGTTTGTATTTGAAACGCAAGAAAAAGACCAGAGTACGTCATTACCAACAGAATATGCTTGGAGAGAGGCAAGAGATTTCCGACAAATTATTCAAGACTATGATATTGATGGCATGCCTTTTTTCTAAAATAAACAATTTAAGCCGATTTTCGGCTTTTTTTAACGATTTTTTTAATGATGGCCATGATTATTGTTCGTTTTTATCCTTGGAAGCAGATAATATCCTATAGATGCTTATTGTTTGGTTTTAAAATACGAACAAAGTAGTTGTTTTGTTTAAAACTAACACAAACACCCATTATTTTTTAGTTGACGTCCCTATTAAATCATGATAAATTAATCAACGTTGATTTAATTACCAACAACAAATAAACGTTTAAAACTTTTTGAAAAAAAGAGTTGACGAAAGAAATGACAGATGATATTATAACGGAGTCGTCAAAAATGATTTGATTATAATTGTTGAAACAACAACAAATTAATTGAAAAATATTGTTGACAAATAACAATTCATTTGTTAAGATTATCAAGTCGCTGCAAAGAAGTAACTCTTACTTCTAAAAAAACTTTTTGAAAATAGTAGTTGACATTCACTTGTTAAACTGATATGATATAAAAGTTGCTAATGTAGCAAATGTAGACCTTTGAAAACTGAACAAAGCAAGCAAACGAACCAATTGTGTAGGACACTTCTACGAGGTAGAAGTTATACAACAAGCAAGCAAATAGCTAGCAAAGTTAATTTTTTATGAGCTTAACAATCGCAAGATTGTTTCAAATTTTTTTATGAGAGTTTGATCCTGGCTCAGGACGAACGCTGGCGGCGTGCCTAATACATGCAAGTCGAACGCTTCTTTTCCGCCGAACTTCGGTTCATTGGAAAAGAGGAGTGGCGAACGGGTGAGTAACACGTGGGTAACCTGCCCATCAGAGGGGGATAACACTTGGAAACAGGTGCTAATACCGCATAATGCTTTTTCTCGCATGAGAGAAAGCTGAAAGGCGCTTTTGCGTCACTGATGGATGGACCCGCGGTGCATTAGCTAGTTGGTGAGGTAACGGCTCACCAAGGCAACGATGCATAGCCGACCTGAGAGGGTGATCGGCCACACTGGGACTGAGACACGGCCCAGACTCCTACGGGAGGCAGCAGTAGGGAATCTTCGGCAATGGACGAAAGTCTGACCGAGCAACGCCGCGTGAGTGAAGAAGGTTTTCGGATCGTAAAACTCTGTTGTTAGAGAAGAACAAGGATGAGAAGAGAATGTTCATCCCTTGACGGTATCTAACCAGAAAGCCACGGCTAACTACGTGCCAGCAGCCGCGGTAATACGTAGGTGGCAAGCGTTGTCCGGATTTATTGGGCGTAAAGCGAGCGCAGGCGGTTTCTTAAGTCTGATGTGAAAGCCCCCGGCTCAACCGGGGAGGGTCATTGGAAACTGGGAGACTTGAGTGCAGAAGAGGAGAGTGGAATTCCATGTGTAGCGGTGAAATGCGTAGATATATGGAGGAACACCAGTGGCGAAGGCGGCTCTCTGGTCTGTAACTGACGCTGAGGCTCGAAAGCGTGGGGAGCGAACAGGATTAGATACCCTGGTAGTCCACGCCGTAAACGATGAGTGCTAAGTGTTGGAGGGTTTCCGCCCTTCAGTGCTGCAGCAAACGCATTAAGCACTCCGCCTGGGGAGTACGACCGCAAGGTTGAAACTCAAAGGAATTGACGGGGGCCCGCACAAGCGGTGGAGCATGTGGTTTAATTCGAAGCAACGCGAAGAACCTTACCAGGTCTTGACATCCTTTGACCACTCTAGAGATAGAGCTTTCCCTTCGGGGACAAAGTGACAGGTGGTGCATGGTTGTCGTCAGCTCGTGTCGTGAGATGTTGGGTTAAGTCCCGCAACGAGCGCAACCCCTATTGTTAGTTGCCATCATTTAGTTGGGCACTCTAGCGAGACTGCCGGTGACAAACCGGAGGAAGGTGGGGATGACGTCAAATCATCATGCCCCTTATGACCTGGGCTACACACGTGCTACAATGGGAAGTACAACGAGTTGCGAAGTCGCGAGGCTAAGCTAATCTCTTAAAGCTTCTCTCAGTTCGGATTGTAGGCTGCAACTCGCCTACATGAAGCCGGAATCGCTAGTAATCGCGGATCAGCACGCCGCGGTGAATACGTTCCCGGGCCTTGTACACACCGCCCGTCACACCACGAGAGTTTGTAACACCCGAAGTCGGTGAGGTAACCTTTTTGGAGCCAGCCGCCTAAGGTGGGATAGATGATTGGGGTGAAGTCGTAACAAGGTAGCCGTATCGGAAGGTGCGGCTGGATCA